>JBDLWG010000055.1:0-11014 GCA_039804385.1 Bacteroidota bacterium | reverse complement strand
CCTGTTGCAATCACAGCATCAAAAGGTTGTAAAAAACCTTCGGTCGTTTCAAAATAAGCAGCTGTAGCAGGATATTTTTCCGCCATGACGCGCAATAAATGCGGTAATAAATATTTATCTTTTTCAGATAACTTTACTTTTGCTTTATGTCCTGCTATAAATACGCAAACAATATCATGGAACCCGACCAAAGGAATATTGCCCGCCAAAACCAATCCAACGATTTTAGAAGGCGTAATAGATTGATTATCAATGTTATAATGATTCGACCAAGCGATTAATTTGGATTGATCCAAAAAAGCATAGCGAATCGCTTCCAAAGCATTTTGAATATTCGCAGGCGTAAACCATCCATTTGCCGCTTCACTGCGGCGCATGGCGATTAACAAATTTTCATCTGGTGCATCAGACAAATATTGACCTAAATAGGCTAAGGCTTCAATTCTTTCCGATAATATCATTCAACATATTTTTAATTTTAAAAATACCTAAATCATTCATTTTGCGAATATTATGTTCAGGAATGTCGTCTATATCGGGATAGGTATCGACTGCTTTGGTCACTGAATCTTCCCGTAAAAAGTGCAACATTGGAAAAGGCGAACGATTCGTATAATTCTCAGGCGATGTTTTGCGCGTATCCGCAAATTGGTAATCGGGATGAAAAGTTGCTACTTGAATCACGCCATCTAAATCCGATTCTTCCAAAATCTCCTCGACGACTTCTTGAAAATCCCAATATTCGGTAAAATCATTAAAAATTTCGGGATGGATCAGCAAACTCGTCTCGCAAACCGCCGCCTCTGAATCTTTTAAAAACATTAATTCATCCAAAATGGCTTTTAAAAACGATTCAAGGTCATTTCCCTCAAAAATGGTATAACGAATTTTATCCATTTTAAACGGCAGTTTCGCAAACGGACAAAGGTTCAAACCAATAACAAATTGTTGTATCCATTCTTGCGTAATTTGAATGGTTTGTGAGTGATTTATCATCATTTTTTTGAAAATAGGGTGCAATTGGAACACATAGTTCATATAGGAAGACATAAGACACATAGGGGCTTTCTTTTAGAAAGAGCGTATTTCAAAAGAAGCCCCTATTGCCCTATGTTTTCCTATGTGAACTATGTGTTCCAATTAGATCCAAGGTTTTATAATAATTGCTTCCGATAAGCTAAATAATCGCTCCATTTTTTCAAAACGCCTCCAAAATCGGCAGGCAATTCTGAATCAAAAAACATTTTTTCATTTGTCGTCGGATGTACAAAACCCAATGTTTTAGCATGCAACGCTTGGCGTGGAATGGTACGAAAACAATTGAGAACGAATTGTTTATACTTGGTGAAAACCGTACCTTTCAATATTTCATCACCACCATAACGTCCATCCATAAACAACGGATGTCCCATATGTTTCATATGTACACGAATCTGATGCGTCCGTCCCGTCTCCAAATTACACTCCACCAAACTCACATAATACATCGCCTCCAAAACCCGATAATGCGTAATCGCCACTTTCCCCTCATCCCCTTCTGGAAACGCCTTAATCAACAACCGTTCATTCGGGTCGCGCCCCACATTCACATTAATAGTTCCTGTCAACACATCAGGCTGTCCCCAAACCAACGCATGATAAGTTCTTTGAATACTATGGTCAAAAAATTGTTTCGCCAACCGCGACATGGCATACTCATTTTTGGCAACAAGCAACAAACCACTCGTATCTTTGTCAATCCGATGCACCAAATAAGGGCGTTGTCCATCACTATCAGGTGCGACTTCTCCATATTTTTCCCGAAAATAATACATCAAACCATTCAAAAGCGTGTGGTCAGGATTCCCCAAACCTGGATGAACGACCAAACCCGGCGGTTTATTAATAATCATTACATCTTCATCTTCAAACACAATGTTCAAATCCATTTTTTGCGGCTCGATGTAATCACTTGCAGGAGGATGTGCGAGTGTCACCGTAATCGTTTGATTTGGACGAACTTTATAATTAGGCTTTATTTCTAATCCGTCAACCAAAACAGAACCTGCTCGAATCGCATTTTGAATTTTATTGCGCGAGACTTGTGCAATTCTGTCCATTAGAAACTTATCAATCCGATATTGCGACTGTCCTTTATCGGTTACAATGCGGTGATGTTCAAACAAATCATCGGATTGTTCGCCACCGCCTTGATTGTCACTCGTTTGGTTGACAATAGTATGTTGGTTGTGTAAATCTTCCTGCTCCATGTTAAGAGTATGAATTTTATTGTTTTAAGCATTAACTATTATTTGACTATGGTTTTAGAAACCCCATTTTTGGACTTGGACTTATTGGATTTATTGGATTGTATAACAATCCAATAAATCTAAAAAATTCAAGTCTAAATTAGTCTATTTTTATCAACAAGCGGCGAAATTACGCCAAATTTTACAAATATTTGCGGAACATTTCTTTTAATTTTTGAAATTCAAAAGTGTCATGTCACATTTGAAGCCTTTTAAGTATCTATAAAAATAGCAAATGTATGAAAAACCCTTTGAATAAACATAATTTCTATAAAAATCTAATTTTTTTAATACAAATTATTGAAATCATGAAGCCATTATCGACAGTATTGCTGTCACTTTTTATTGGAACAGCGAGTTTCGCGCAATCACTTACGTTGAATCAGCCTGTCAAATTACCGACTTTATATGATTTAAAACAATATGATCCTGCACAAAACCTATTGCAAGACCGCTTTTCGGATAGTATCGCACCTTGTTTTTTAGACCGATTTAAAAAACGCAAATACACGCCTGTAGTGGTTGGCGGCAGTGCGGCAGTGATTGGGGTGAGTACGTATGTATTGATGAAACACCTTTGGTGGGGCGATAAAGCTGAAAAATTCCATTTTGATTTTAATCGAGATTATAAATATGCGAATAATTTAGATAAGTTCGGGCATTTTATGGGCGGTGTTTGGGCTGCTGATTTTTACAGAGGGGTATTTAAAGAGTTGACTTTCAATGAAAAGGAAGCAGCTTGGTACGGTTTTGCTATGGCAACAGGCATACAAATGGGCATTGAATTGAAAGACGGTTTTGCACCGAATTGGGGTTTTAGTTTGGGCGATGTGGCTACAGGCAGTTTGGGTGGATTGTTATATGTGGGTCGTTTACACTCTAAATTGCTGCGGGAAACGGATTTTAAAATGAGTTATTGGCAACACAGTACCAAATATTTTGATGCGCGAAATCATAAGCCAACCCTTTTTGACCCTGACGATTATTTAAATCAAACGTATTGGGTATCCACGAGTTTGCGTTATTTGACCCGTGAAAAAATAGCATGGGTTCCTGATTGGCTCAATTTAGCAGTAGGTTTCGGGATAGAAGCGGATAGTTGGAATCTGACAGGCGCAGGGGAAGGTGGCAAATGGGAAATTTACCTTGCGCCCGATATAAATTTGGAAAAATTGTTTAAACCCAAAAAGAAATTTTGGAAATTGGTTTTTCATTCGATGAATTATGTAAAAATACCGATGCCTACTTTGCAATTAGGTCCGAAAATAAAAGGACATGGATTGTATTTTTAAATTTTTTTCGATACAATTGTTCCAATTCGCTCTCAACTCTCAAGTTATTTTTCAAAATAGGTTACAGCCATTACAATTTTCGTAACTTTGTTTTTAATTTTTAAAAAAAAGTATATTTCATATGCGTCAAGTATCAGATATTAAAAATGTTTTAATTATTGGAAGCGGTACGCTTGGTTTGCGGATTGGCTTGCGTTGTGCGTTAGATGGTTTTCAAGTCAAAATGTATGACCTTCAACAAAAACAATTGGATACAGCCCTTGTTTTTCAAGATAAAATTTTGAAAACATTGATTAAAAGCCAACAATGTACGGAGTTGCAAGCTGTCGAAGCGAAAAAACGGATTGTTACTACAACAGATAAAAAATTAGCTGTTGTAGATGCCGATTTTATGAGTGAGTCGGTTACTGAAAATCCAGACTTGAAAAAGAAACTTTATGTTGAATTTGCGCCGCTTTTTGAATCCAAAACGGTGTTGACAACGAATACATCTTACTTATTGCCTTCTCAATTTGCCACAGAATCGGGTGCGCCCGACCGTTTTTGCGCTTTTCACTTTCATGATGTTTTTCATGCAAACGTTGTTGATGTGATGCCGCACCCAACCACAGCGACTTGGGTAGTCGATTTATTGATGGATTTTGGCAAAATCATCCATCAAACCCCTGTTTTTATCCAAAATGAATCGCCTGGTTATCTCTATAATGCCATGTTAGTTGCCTTGATTGGGGCGGCGGGCGATTTGAAAACCCGCGATATCGGCAGTATTCAAGATATTGACCGTTCTTGGATGGGTAATATGAAAAGTAATATAGGTATTTTTGGCATGCTTGACCAAATTGGATTAGATACCGCTTGGCATGTGGTGAGTCCGCGCAAAGATTCCAAAAGTGTGCGTTTTGCAAATCTTTTGAAACAATATGTTGAACAAGGCAAGTTAGGGGTGAAGACAGGTGAAGGCTTTTACAAGTATCCGAACCCTGAATTTAAGAACCCGAATTTCCTATAAAAAAAAAGTTTAAGAATCGTATTACTACGGTTCTTAAACCTTCCAACTAAAACCCCAAAAACTATGTTTTTTATTACACAAGAATTACCATGCTAAGATAGGGGTATTCTACAAATAAAAAAAATATTTATTGATTTATTTTACATAACTACCCTAAAATAATGATTTTTAGGTAGTATAAAAAATCCTTATTTTAAAAAACCAAATATTATTATAAAATATTCGATTTTATAAAATATAATTTTTAGCCTAAAAATCGCAAATGGGAATAGCCGAAAGGAATATAAAAGATTGTTTTTCATAATTCATTTCGCAACAATAGGTTTGTAAACCATTCGTCACCAACAAATACGGCACTTGCAAGACGAGATTGTACCGCGCAATTTGTTCAAAAACGGCTTGGTCTATCGGAATATGAGCCGCTTTGCACTCCACTAACAAATACGGTTGAATTTGTTTATCATAAATCAAAATATCACATCTTTTTTGTAATTCATTGATAATCAAACCTTTTTCGGTGCGAATTTGTTTGAATGAATATTTTTTTTCAAGATTTAAATAGTGTAACACCAATTGCCGAACTAATTCTTCAGGTTGTAAAACCAAATATTTGCGTCGAATTGGGTCATAAATATGGGTTGTTGCATCACTTGCCCGTTTAAATTTCAAAAAAGATTTATATTTTAAAAAATCAATTTCTAATAACATAATTTGATACAGCAGTTCGTCGAGGTTTAAACCTCGACGAACTTTATTTTTCGATATATTTTTTATTTTTAAATTATTTAAAACAAATTATTTTAAATAAACAGCTTGTTCTGCTACATTTTTCAATTGTACTTCGATATTTTCCTTCAAAGTCGTAGCCAAAGACAGACCCACATAATCAGGCGTAATTGGAAACATTTTATGTTTCCGATCCACCAAAACGGCAACTTCTACCTTTTTCGGCAAAATCGCCATCAACGGTTGCAGCGCGTAAAACACGGTTCGCCCTGTATTTGCCACATCGTCACAAATAATAACTACTTTATTTTCAAGTTGTTGCAAAGGCATTTCGATAAAAATGGGATTATTCAACGGCTCCGCAGGACTCAACCGAATGCGCGTCAATGTAATCGGAATCGCCGTTTGCCAATTTACCAATTCATTCATCAACAATTGCGCAAATTCCAACCCATTATTATTGATGCCCGCCAAGATAATTTCATCAGCATCAAAATTATGTTCTAAAATTTCTATGGTTAACCGTTTTATCTTTTGCTGAATTTGTTTTTCTGTTAAAATTTTCATTTATTTTAATTTTCTTGTTTTAAAAATAAAAAATCAAATGCGAATGGTTTGCAAAACGGATAACCCATTTCGCCCGCAAAATTAACCACCTTCAACGTTTTTTTGACCTGTTTCATAAAAAAAGCATAAAAAACCTTTTTAAACCATTCAAAACAACTAAATTTACCCCATTATCCGATTCATATTAATCAATGTTTGCATATGGCTCAAGCAATATTTATTCTACTCACCATTTATTTGGTTGGTAAGGCATGGAACAATTTTATGAAAGTTCGTCGTAATATCTTACTCGGTAAGGATGAACTCATTGAAGGCGATACCACGTTGCGGTGGAAAAACGTCTTGCTCATTGCGTTTGGGCAAAAGAAAATGTTTAAAAATTGGATTCCTGCGGTGTTACACTTAGTGATATACGTTTCTTTTGTCATTACTCAAATTGAGTTATTAGAAATTTTTATAGACGGTAGTTTCGGGGTACACCGATTTTTTGCCCCTTATTTGGGCGTTTTGTACCCAATTATCATCAGTTTTATTGAAATTTTATCACTTTTGACCTTTTTTGTAACGATTGCGTTTTTGGCAAGACGCTATTTTTTAAAGGTTGAACGGTTTCAAAAACCAGAATTAGCAGGTTTTCCGCGTATTGATGCTGCCTTGATATTGATATTTGAAATGATTTTAATAACTGCCATCTTCTCCATGAATTGTGCAGACACTGTTTTGCAGGTAAAATATCCAGAAAGTTATCATCATACAGGCTTTTTTGCGGTCAGTGGTTGGCTCGGTCCCGCGTTATTCAGCAATTGGGATGGTCATTTATTGGTATTTGTTGAGCGATTTGGCTGGTGGCTGCATCTTGGGATGGTCTTTGTTTTCCTCAATTATTTACCTTTTTCCAAGCATTTACACATTATATTAGCGTTTCCAAACACCTTTTTTGCGCGGTTGAATCCAAAAGGGCAAATGGAAAATATGCCTGCGATTATGAATGAAGTGCGCAGTATGATGGGTTTGGACGTTGAAAACCCACCTGCTGAAACCGCCGAAATGCCTATGTTCGGGGCAAAAGACGTGACTTCATTGAGTTGGAAAAATATTATGGATGCTTATACGTGTACCGAATGCGGGCGGTGTACGGCGGAATGCCCTGCGAATTTGACAGGAAAAAAATTATCGCCGCGCAAAATCATGATGGACGTGCGTGATAGGGCAGAGGAAGTGGGCAAAAAATTAGATTCCTGCGATGTACGGTTGATAAATCCAGAAATTTATACGGAAGGCATGTCGTTATCCAAAGAAAATTTTGAGGATGGGCGGAGTCTCTTTGATTATATTTCGGGAGAAGAGTTGCATGCGTGTACCACTTGCAACGCTTGTGTGGAAGCATGTCCTGTTTTGATAAATCCATTAGATATTATTTTACAGTTGCGTCGGTATGAAATTTTGACTTTATCGGCGGGTCCGAGTGATTGGATGCCCATGTTTACCAGTTTGGAAAACGGTGGTGCGGTTTGGCAATTGGCGGATGATAGGGATAAATGGGTCGCTGATGCTTTGTAAATAACGCGTAAATAGATTGTTTTTTTATGTAAAATCATTGTTTTTAAAATGCCACCGATGAAAAAAATCTGTGGCATTTTTTTTTGAAAAAATAATTGAAAAAATAGTGGAATTGTTAACGAAATCTTAATAGCTTTGCACAAACAAAATAAGAAACCCCAATTTTAAAAAAGACAAACCCGTAACAAAACCCTTACAATTAAAATCTATCGTGTTCAGTCTATTATTACAACCATATCCAAATAAATGGGTGAATCCGAAACGATGGCAAATAGAATTTTTTCTTGGAGCCCTTGTTTTTGTGGTCATGCTCCTATTTAATCCGTCGTTTTTAGAAATGCATACGCCCATTCATCGCGTATCGGTTGCCTTTGCCCATGCTGCAATGTGCATCATTTCTTTGTTTTTTTTGCGGCGTGTAGGCGTTATCTTATTTCCAAGATTCATGGAAGACGAATTTTGGACAGGTTATAAAGTATTGTTAATCAATGCTTTAGATTTGACATTCATGGGAATTTGTAGTTATTTGCTGGCAGTTTGCTTAGGCGAGTTGGAATTAACAGCACTGCATTTTTCTTTTTTCCAGATGCAAGTTTTCATACTTGGTTTTTTACCCTTAACGTTTGCTGATATTTTGCATCAAGTATTTTTGCAGGAAAAACATGATGGACGGGCGCGCCTGTTAAATCATCAATTGCGGGCATTGCCTCCTGATTTGGTTTTTTCGCATTCGAATCGCTCTGTCAACAATCCTTTGGCAACCCATTTTGTAGTGATTCGGGGAGCGCATCCGCAAGAAAATTTCAATTTAGGGATTGAAAAAGGCTTGTTTATGCAAACAGAAGGGCATTTTGTGCGCGTTTATTATTGTGAAAATAAGCAAGTGAAGACGGTATTGATACGCACTAATTTGAAGAAAGTGATGGAAGATTTGAAAAATGTGCCTCAATATTGTCGGTGTCATACCAATTATTTGGTTAATACGAACAAAATTATGAGTGTTGAAGGCAATGCACAAGGCTATAAATTGGAGTTAGAAGGGGTTGGACAATTTATTCCTGCTGCTTATACGCAAGAAATTTTGCGCCGAACCAATATTTCAACACGGGTAGGCAAGTTAGATTTGGTTTATTAAACGTTTTTGAATTAGGATTTTTAGGATTATTAAGATTGGTTAGGATGAAATCCTAACCAATCTTAATAATCCTAAAAATCCTAATTCAAACAATGTTCAAATATATTTTTTTAAATAAAAATTATCATTTTTACTGTTTTATAATCATTTACAAGACAATTATTTCGCAATTTTTACAAAAAACAGATTTTTATTTTAAATTATAAACAAAATAAAAATGTAAAAAATAACTTGACAATACCAACTCTTTCTATATACATTTGTGTCTATAAATGAGATTTTATCTTTTTGAAAGTACCTTAAAACGTCGTCGCACACTTAGAGAAAACAAATACATTGAGATACGCACCTTTTGGTTACACCGAAATTGAGTTTACAAACTGTTTTAGCCGATTTTTTGGAGCATCCTACTTTGTACAAATACCTTGTATTTGCCAAATCCTATTGACATCCTGTTGCGTAAGCAAACCTAAGTACCGTTTGTGCCTACTTAGGATTCTATCGTCGTGTTTTTTCTAAACCATTAAAAACAGGAATGACCATGCCTATTGAAATTTTTGAACTTGTCATCAAAGCTGCTGTCAAAAATCCATTGAAAGAGCGCGGCAAGCCAGACAAAGGAATACATCGTGCTGTGGCGGAATATCCCCAAGCACTTACAGACGTACAAGTCCAACTTATCTTGGACAGGCTCAAAATCAAAAAACGACAGTTCGTTCAGATTTGAGTAGCGTAGCAAACTTGATTTAGAGCATTATGCAGCAAACACATATTATCCATCACCAACGATTGGAGTTGGATTTGCAGAACGAACAAGATGCATCCCAAGTGCAGCGTGATTGGAGTCGTTGGTATCAGAAACAGTTGTTGCCCAAATTGGAAAAACGATTATCTGCCTTGATGCCTGCGAACCAATTTCTGAAAATAGAGCGATTAGAAGTCGATTTGGGAGACATTGTTGGGCGTAAAACCGATAAATCTTTGACAGACCACTGTATTCAAGTTTTTGAAAAAGCCTTGATGCTGCAATTGTCGGATTGTCATAGAGAAGGTTACGTATCGCGGGAAGCGAATGCGATGACGGCTTTTTTAAGTTTTTTGCAGATAGGTTATCATGCAGAATGGCTGGCGCGTGAACCTAAATTATTGGAAAAAGATATTTTACACGCGCTTCAAGTCGATTTTCAAAAGTATGAGCAAGTGATTTTGCAAGTATTGAGTAGTAACAAAGGTTGTATTCGGCGGTTAGTTTGGCAATTTCCAGATGCTTTTTTAGAAAAGCTCTTGTTGAAATTATTTCGATTTGATTGGATGGACGAATTAGCTTTGTTTCGCCAATTGGATAGGGCGTATCGAAAGGATTTATTAGCAGAAATCATTGAAATAGCGGTGTTGGATACGCCCTTATCTGCCAACAAATTGTTGATAGCTTTGGAAACCTATCTGGATCATAATTTGCGCGAAAATTATTCAGAATCGGCAATGGTGGAGTTGCGCAATGAGATTTTGGGTGATAGGGTTTTGCGTTATGACCGCCGTGTGAAATTAGTCGTAACGCAACAAGATATTTTCATCGAAAATGCGGGTTTGATTTTATTACATCCGTTTTTATTTGCTTCCGCAGAGGAGTTGAATTGTTTGGAAAATGATTTATTTAGGAGCAAAACGGCGCAGTTTCGAGCGATTCACCTTTTTCAATATCTCTGTACGGGTGTTATAAACACACCCGAATATGCATTGATGCTCAATAAATTGCTGTGTGGCATGCCTTTACATCAGCCGATTGAAAGAGAATTGCCGCTGAGTACGGATGCGATGACGATGATGGATGGTTTATTAGAATCCGTCATCGAATCACAACCTGTTTTTGGAAAAATGAATTTGCGACAATTTAGAGAACGCTTTTTGCAACGGCGTGGCAAATTAACCCGCAGTCCATCGGGTAATGATTGGCTTTTATACGTCGAGAAAAAGGCAACAGACCGTTTAGAAACCTATTTTAAATGGGATTATGGTGTTATTAAATTGCCTTGGATGACTGAAACGCTCTATGTTATCTGGTAAAAATGGTTGTGAGTTGGTAAATTTGTTATACACCCCTTGAAAACAGATTGAAATGCGTTAACTTGCAGCCGTTTAGCATTTCAATAGATTACTCCATTTCCTGTTTAAAATATTATGGCAATTGTAAGATTTAAAGTATTGACACTCAAAGAGTTTCAAAATTGGTTGGCAGATGAACCGATTACACGTACGATTGAAGTGATTCAAAATCATCATACTTGGAAACCTGATTACAAACGTTTTACAGGCAGCAATCATGTTGAATTGTTGGAGGCGATGCACACAGCGCATATTGCGCGCGGGTGGGAGATGATAGGTCAGAATATTACCACTTTTCCAGATGGGAAAATTGGCATTTGCCGTCCTTTCAATC
>JBDLWG010000054.1:0-4483 GCA_039804385.1 Bacteroidota bacterium | reverse complement strand
TTGATTTTTTATTTTTTTTTTGCAAAAAAAAATCAAAAATCAAATTTTGCGCTCTCTGGAAGGTCTTTTTTTTCCCTAATTGTTTTGGGCTTAATGCAGTAGTATAACGTTTGGAGGGTTTCAAACCCTCCAAACGTTGTTGTCGGCTCTTTTAATTCAACTACTTATGTTTTTCAATTTGATAAAATATCCCTATTTTTGCACAAAAAAAATATTAAACTTATTTCATTATCAGCCGTCAAAACAAGATAGCTTCCTCAAACTTATCCCCTTTTGCACGAAAAAATATTTATTTGTTTGAAAACCAATCCTTTATACAATGAGTCTAACCGCCATTTCTGAAACGCAATCGGTTCAAGTTGCGCGAGTCGCTTCTGGACTCACGCCTTACGCGGGAACGTTTGACCGCGACCGACTGATTCACTTGCTTAAACGCACCATGTTCGGTGCGGCAAAAGCGGATATTGATTTTTTTTCGGGCATGACGCTGGATGCGGTCATCACTGCCTTGACTGCCCCGAACTCGGCTGAACCTGCGCCGCCTGTGAAAACCTATTCGGGTTTGATCAACAATGTTGATGCCGAACCTGAAATCGCACAAGGGCAAACTTGGGTGAATTTCGGTGAAATCGGCGGCATTGATGGGCAACGCCGTAACAATCTCAAGGCTTGGTGGGTGGGCGTAATGCTTAATCAAGAGCGCACCGTTCATGAAAAAATGGTGCTTTTTTGGCACAATCATTTTGCAACGGAAGTCACCGATTGGACGGCTTTGATGGCTTATAATCATTATAAAATGTTGAGACGCAATGCGTTAGGCAATTTTAAAGTGTTTGTAAAAGACGTGACTTTAGACCCTTTGATGCTCTATTATCTCAATGGCAGGCTTAGTGGCAAAGTGGCTCCCGATGAAAATTATGGACGCGAATTGCAAGAATTGTTTTGCATTGGCAAGAGCCAAGTCACGCCTTGGTACACGGAAGATGATGTTAAGGCTTCCGCAAAAGTGCTGACAGGATACCGCGTGCGACTGCAAGCCTTGACGGGAACGATGCCGAATCGGACGGCAACACCAATGTCTTCCTATTTCGACTCGAATCAGCACGATACGACGACTAAAACGTTTTCGACTTTTTATGGCAATCGCGTCATCACGGGACAAACGGGCGCGAATGGTGCCTTAGAATTAGATGGTATGTTGGACATGCTTTTTGCAAACCGCGAAACGGCGGCGCATATTTGTCGAAAATTATATCGTTGGTTTGTGTATTATGAAATTGATGCGGCGACGGAACTCAATGTCATTCAACCACTTGCGGATCTTTTCAGATTGAATAATTATGATATTCGACCTGTTTTGCAAGCGTTGTTTAAAAGTGAACATTTTTTTGATGCGGCTAATTGGGGTTGTGTGATTAAATCGCCTGTCGATTTTGTGATTGGCATGGCGCGAGAATTTAAGATTACCTTCCCCGCAGCCACCGATTTTGCGACTCAATACATTGCTTGGGGCTTTTTGGCAGGATTGAATGGCAATGCAAATGTGATTGGGTTGGCGAAATTGCAACAAGATATAGGCGATCCGCCAAGTGTTTCGGGTTGGACGGCGTATTATCAAGTGCCGCAATATCACGAACAATGGATTAACACCGATACGTATCCAAAACGGGTAAAATTGATGGATTCGATGTTGACCACCGCAGGTTATGCAGTGGCGACTGGGAAAAAAATCTGGATTGAGCCTGTCAAATTTGCGGCTTTATTCGGTACGCGGGCGGCAGACCCGAATACTTTAATTGCCGATTCGTTGCAATTACTCTATCGAGTGCCTCAAACACAGCGATTTATAGATTATTTAAAAAGTATATTACTATCCAACCAAGTGAGTGACCATTATTGGACCGACGCTTGGAATGCGTACCTTGCTGCACCGACGAATGCAATGGCTTTAAATACCGTGACCACACGTCTAATGGCGTTTTACAAACATATCGTTAACCAACCTGATTACCATTTAAGTTAAAATCATCATGCAAAGAAGAAATTTTATTAAAAAAGCAGCATTAGGCGCGGTGATGCCCAGTTTATTTGGCGGTTACGGGGTCCATGCGATTGGATTATCGCCTTGGATGGAGGCGATGACGAATTCGACAACCGATACAGACCATGTTTTGGTTATTATCCAACTGTCGGGCGGCAATGACGGATTGAATATGGTCATTCCATTAGACCAATACACGAATTTGGCAACGGCGCGAGGCAATATTTTGATTAACGAAAATCAAGTCTTGCGTTTAAATGGCGTAACCGCAACGGGTTTGCATCCTTCGATGCCCGGTTTGCGCGATTTATACAATGGTGGGCGTTTGAAAATCATTCAAAGCGTCTCGTATCCGACTCCCAATTTTTCCCATTTTCGGGCAACCGATATTTGGATGACGGCTTCTAACACCAATCAAGTGTTGAATACGGGCTGGATGGGGCGTTATTTGGGAACGGAATACCCGAATTATCCGACAGGTTATCCCAATCAGACCATGCCCGACCCATTAGCGATTCAAATCGGCTCGGCTCAATCCATCACGTTTCAAGGTGCGACGACGAGTATGGGCATGACGATTTCAGACCCGGCTACGTTTTACAACATTGTCAATAATACGAATGACCCTTTGCCTTCTGGTTATATGGGCAAAGAATTGGCATTTTTGCGCACCGTAGCGCGTCAAACGCAACAATATGGACAAGTGATTCAAACTGCCTATCAAGCGGGGGCGAACATGGCTACCTATCCTGCAACCCGTAATTCGTTGGCAGACCAATTGAAAATTGTCGCAAGATTGATAAAAGGTGGGTTGAAAACGCGGGTTTATATGGTTCAAACGGGTGGTTATGACACGCATTCGGCGCAAGTAGATCCCAATAACCATGCGATTGGCTATCATGCGGGCTTGTTGCAAATCCTTTCGGAGGCGATTTCGGCATTCCAATCCGATTTAGATTTAATGCGTTTAGACCAGCGCGTTTTGGGGATGACCTTTTCCGAATTTGGTCGGCGTATCAAATCCAACGCGAGTAGCGGGACGGATCATGGCGCGGCAGAACCGATGTTTGTTTTTGGGACGCGTTTGCATGGCGGCATTTTGGGAAATAATCCAACGATTAATGCGACAGTGGGCGTAAATGACAATTTGCCGATGCAATATGACTTCCGTTCGGTGTATGCATCGATTTTGAAAGATTGGTTTTGCGTCAACGCGACGGATTTGAATACCATCATGTTGCAAAATTTCCAACAATTGCGCATTGTCAATTCGCCCACTTGCGTCACGCCGACTCATGAGGAAAATGTGGCAGCAGGGGTTTCGTTGATTTCCAATTATCCAAATCCGTTTAATTCGACGACAACGATTGAATTTCAAACCACTGGTGGACATACGATGGTGCAAGTTTTCGACACCGAAGGACGTTTGATGGCGACTCCTGTGGATGGCGATTACGCGGAAGGCAACTATAAAGTGTATTTCAATGCCGACCGTTTGTCGAGTGGTGTCTATTATTGCCGCTTGCAGAATGGGGCGGTGCAACAGGTGAAAGCGATGCTGAAAGTGCACTAATGGAAAGGTTTGAATTAGGATTTTTAGGATTATTGAGATTCGATTAAGATTGATTTATAGAATAAAATTCTAATTGAATCCCAATAATCCTACTTTTGACAAATGACCATGCTCTCGTCTTCTATCAACGGACGGTTCGTCCGAGCCGAAATCTGCCTCAAAAATGGTACTTTTAATAATGCCAGTCAAATATTTGTTTTAAACATAAAAATTTAAAACAATATCCAAAATAGAACAAAGCCTAAAAGTATCCACTTTGAGGCTTTGTTTGTGTTGTTGTTGGCAGCGACTTACGCTCCCACGTTCAGGGACGCAGTACCAGCAGCGCAAGCAGGCTTAACTTCTCTGTTCGGAATAGGAAGAGGTGGATCCCCGCCGTTTTTATAAAATATCGCCTAATTACTTGTTATTCAATAAGTTACGCAAAAAAGCAATTTCTTCTTTTTGTTGTTCAATAATCTTTTCATAGAGTTTTTTGAATTGTTCAACATCTATGCGCGATTGTTCAATCGCCTTTTCATAGGCTTGCTTCACCGTTTCTATCTCATTATAGTAGGCAATTTGAGTTGCTTTATGATTATTTTCATTTATATTTAATAACACTTTACTCTCATCGAAATCTATCAAATCAGCAGGATTCACTTCCAAAATTTTTGCTATTTTTTCTAGTTTTGGCATAGAGAGATTGGTTTTGTTTGCCTCAATTTTACTATAATGTTCCTGCGATATGCCCAATGATTCCGCCATTGTTTCTTGTTTCAAACCTCGCAAATCACGGATTTTCTTGATTTTATATCCAATTTTCATATTTTTCTTTTTTGCATAATTATAGTTATTAAAAGCATATTATATAACTCTTTTTTTTGAAT
>JBDLWG010000053.1:0-24059 GCA_039804385.1 Bacteroidota bacterium | reverse complement strand
AACGTTTTTCTATAAAAAAAATATTTTTCTATTTTTTACAAAAATATTTTTTTATAAAATACTTTTTTTTACTATAAATTTACTATCTTTTTCTATAAAATGAATAAAGATTTATGATACTATTGTACAATGGATAAAATAAAACATTATCAATCGGTTATCATCCGATTTTTACATCATTACAATCAAGCAACTGGCGGTAATATGCCTTTGCAACACCCACAAAGGCGGGTTTTAATTGATAAAATTAACAATAGTTTTCAACTATTAGCGATTGGTTGGCGCAATGAGCATTATATATTTGGTCCCGTTTTTCATTTTGATATCTTGGATGGCAAAATTTGGATGCAATGCAATAATACAGAATGGGAAGTAGTTGATTTTTTAATGGAGCATGGCGTTGAACGAATGGATATTGTCTTGGGATTCGTGCCTGCTTATGCTCGACAGGCTTCAGGTTTTGGAGTTGCCTAAAAGGTTGATTTTCAAGGTAGTATAACGTTTGGAGGGTTTCAAACCCTCCAAACGTTGTGGTCTGTTATTTAAATACTTATTATTCTTTCACCACTTTTCGATTCACCGTTCCTTGCGGAGTCGTCAACGAGAGAATATACATCCCATTTGCAAAACCACTCATATCCAAAGTCGGTTCAAAATGTTTCGCCTTGTCGTAAGCGACTTGATGAATCATTTGACCATTCAAATTATAAATCCGCAATTGTACTGCTGCTTCGGTGGTCAAATCAATGTTTAAATTCACGACACCTTCTGTCGGATTCGGTGCAACGGTCCATTGATTTACACCAATTGATTCCTCTACTGCCGTTCGCAATAAGAAATTCGGGCGAATCGCTAATGCCGCATCTTTCAAACCAGGAGAAAGATACAACGAAGACGTGTCCGCTACAACCCAACCTTTCAATCTGATGGCAGAATAGACATAGACCGCACTTTTTTCATAACCCAATTTAGACCAAAACACTACTGGTGGTTGAATCCCTTCCGTCATGGATACCATAAACGTTTGATTTGCAGGGATTTGTACAGGTGTTAATAATGGCAAGGTCAAATATGTGGATGCAGAATCCGCCGCCGTGATTTGGTATAAAGCCGATTGTCCTTTGAAAACAGGTTTGCCTTGTGCATCAATGGTGTAAATTCTAAAACGAGTGGTATCGCCTGACCTGTACGGCGAAAAACGAATCGTAATCGAATTGACTGTTGAAGGCACATCTAACTTATAGGAAGTGCCAATTTCTGGTTTTTCGACAAAAACTTGTGTGGAAGTCGCACAAAAACACGTCCGATTGTTCCGCGTAAACGGCAAATATTCGACATAATCGCGTGCCAAAGTCGAGTCGGTCAACGTCATATATAAAGACATGGTATCATTTCTTAATACATAATCGTTTGGATGTAAAAGGTTTGCCTTAATTTGGTTGCGTCCTGGTTTCAAATTGCCAACCGTATTGCTGCCATTGTAAAACGCGGAAGTCATACCGCCTAAACTGAACGGAACACTTTGGCTATTCAATAAACTACCTGATTCACTTCGCGTGTCAAAACGAACATTGCCTACTGCATTTTGATTCAAAATCACATTGCGCACTTTCGCGCTGACCGTAATAGGACGCGCAAACGGTGTCGGAATCATGGCATAATTTGGCGAAATGCTCATGGAATCTACGCCTGCTTCAGGATACCAAGGGGTCACAATTTCATAACCCGCCGTTACGCCTGACAAATCCGTTGCAGGTAAAACCGAAGTGCCTGAGGTGAATTTCGTAACGTGCATGATTAAAACAGGGTTTGTCACTCCCGGTAGGCGCACTAAGGCAGCAGATCGGGGGGCTTGATTGACATTTTGAATCAAGTCGAAATCATCTGCAATCATTTTTTGAACGCCAGTCCGTTTTTTCGTGCCTACCGAAACTTGTGACAACGTTGCAGGATAACCTGTAAAATAGGGCGAACCGCCTGCGCCGACATTCAATGGATATTCAATGCTCCGACCGCCATAAAACCAAAAATAAGGTCCGCCTGGAGTTGCGGCATCAAATAAAAGAGCAACTTGACCCACTCCATTTAAAGCCACTTCCGTATCGCCGAGATAAAAAGAATCTTTCACGGTGGTAAAAGTGGTATCCATGAGCCGATACCGATACGCCGAACCTGCAACCCAAAAGCCTTTGCTCACGGAATCATAAGCAACTTGATTTTGCGTACTCATCCATTTCGGAAACGCGAAACGTTGTACTTCCTGTCCTGTGATAGCGTCGAGTTTGCGAATCGTATCCGTATTATTCACGCCCCAAATGAAATTATCTTTTTGCGTAAAAGCTCGAAAAAAACGAGTTACGTTGCCATTCGTCAATTGATTGGTTCTCAACGCGCCCAAATAACGGCCGTTTGGCACGCTGAGGCGAATAATACTGTCATTATGCGAACTGGATGCCCAAAATTCATTCGTCACCGAATTGTAAATAAAGGCACTGGTATTCGCTATTGAATTGACTGGCAATGCTTTACGCAAGGTGTCCGCCGTGCTAAACGCAAATTTCATGACGAAATTGCGCCGATTATCTTGCGCCGTCAGGGTTGTAAAAAGGCTTAAAAGAGCAATGATTGTGAAATTTTTTTTCATATCAATTTAAAATTTAAATTCAAAAAGAATTATCGAATGAGTGTAATATAGTTATTTAAAATGGTTTCCTTTCCTGTAAAGCTTTGATACCGAACGACATACAAATAAATGCCTTCGGGCAGGATTTCTCCTGTGTTGTATTTGCGCCCATTCCAACCTTCTGCTGGGTCATCGGATTGAAAAACAACTTCGCCCCAGCGATTGTAAATTTGCATCGAAAAGTTTTTAAAACTACTGGTCGCAAAACCAATCCCTTTGAAAATATCATTAGAACCATCATAATTCGGGGTGAACGCATTGGGCAAAGCATAGGACACAAAAGGTTCTATATAAACCGTTTTCGCTATCGAATCCGAACAGCCATACAGCGTTTTCACCAACAATCGAACCGTCACATCGCCTGTATCGCGGAATAAATGGGTCGGATTTTCCAAAACCGAACCGTTTTTAGTTCCAAATTGCCAAACCCACCGAATCACATCAGTTGAAGACGCGTTTTTAAACTGAACATCACCAGTTGCTGTGTGAATCGGTTTTGGATTATAATCAAAATCCGCCGTCGGTTTCGGATAAATGGAAATCCCATTCCGCAAACTAAACGTTTTTTCACAACCATTCCGATTGCGCAAACTCATGGTGACGGGATAATGGCCCGCTTGCGCATACACATGAGCAGGATTCGGAAGGGTACTGCTGCCTACATCGCCAAACGTCCATTTCAATTGAAACAACGAATCGGGTAAAATCGGGGTACTTTTGAAAACAACATTCGTATTTAAACAACCTTTAATCGGTGTTGCCAACAAATTCACATCATCTGGAATGGGTTGATAATTAAAATAGACAAATTTATCAACATCACAACCAAAAATATTTTTAATCGTCACCCGCGCCTGTTTTGCGCCATAGGTTTTGTATTCGTAATCTCGAAAAGGCGCATTGCCATAAAATATCGTATCCGTCACATGCCAACGAACACT
The DNA here is from genome assembly GCA_039804385.1 of Bacteroidota bacterium. Classification (GTDB taxonomy): domain Bacteria; phylum Bacteroidota; class Bacteroidia; order Chitinophagales; family Saprospiraceae; genus JAAFJT01. Next base: position 20,435 of record JBDLWG010000053.1, on the reverse strand, counting down.
TTGAATCGGGAAATAACTGCTCAAAATATCGTTTTTAAACCGAATCGGACCCACTTTACACGAATCGAAACTCAATCCAAACGTGTTTTTGATGCCCGAACCAATCAAAACATTCACATACGCCGAATCATAACAACGTTCTCCTTTGTTAATCCAAAGCACGCCGCGATAATAGCCCGTATCGGGAAAGGCAATCGTCGGATGCCAATCGGTGAATCGGCGCAGGACTCCACCGATGTTAAATTCCCAATAAAATTGGTTCACATAACGCAATTGTTTACTATGATTCAGAATGGTAATCGTCGTCGAATCGCATTTGGCAATGATAAATTCTTTATCGCCAACGCGCCGTACCGAATCGGCTTGATTGAGGGCAATATCCACTTTTTTGGGACAATTGACCACATTGAATTGAAATTCTCGATACACTTTTCCTAACAAAACACCTGCACGCCATTCTTCTACACAAACCGCTACCACAAACTGTCCCAAAGAATACGGTTTTCCGCGAATCATGCCCGTAAATTCGTTAATCGCGACCACAGGATTGCCCGACATGGGCTGCGTAAACGGATATTGTGGATACGAAGTCGCATACAGCAAAGGCGGCGGACAATTATAATTCCCCACCGGCGTTGCCGCAGGAGACGCATAACAACCAGGACGACCTGCCTGACCGGGACTCGTCAACGGTTGGCTAAACCGATACGACAAACTATCGCCTTCGGATTCAAACGCAGAATGATCATATATCAACGATTCGCCTAAACAAATCGTCGTATTCGGATAATTATTGAATTTTGGACTGGAATTATTCGCTTGTTGGGCTTCAGGCGACAAAAATACATGATAATTACTGCCCATATTTTGGGAATTAGTGGGCAGATTGGCAATCGAACTTTGATTGCGACAACAACGTTGATACGTGATACAGTACGGCATCGGAAGCCGTTTTAATATCAATTCAAATTCAAAAATGCCTTCATAAACACAAATATTCGGGGGCGGCACGATGCACTCAAAAGTCGGATTCGGAATCGTCACCACAGGTTGACGGCGCACTAAAAGCATCCGCGAACTATTATTATTGCCCACCAAACGCCACAATTCGGGCGAAACCGTCATTTGCTGAAAAACGGCAATCGTAATCGTCGAATCCGAATCAATCGCAATATGTCCATCCGCAGGATAACAATCGTAATAAATCTTCATCGTAAATAGATAACGATTGTTATCGCCCTGTCGCTCAATGAAACGATAGGTCATATCGCCGCCAACAATGTGTGTTGCGAAAGCGATTTGCGGCAGCAGCCAAAACGCGACGATGTAATAAAATACTTTTTTCAAAGTAAAACAATTTTTTTTATGATGTCTTAATTATTCACAATCAAATGATTACTTACTTTTACTTTTGAATAAAAATCGAAAGTAAAAGTAAAAATATATTTTCATAATCAAGGCAAAAGTAAAAAAAATATTTAATTTTGCGTCATAAGAGATTCTTTTTCACCCCAAAAGGGCTGTAAAAAAAGATAAAAAATTCATTCTTTCAAAAAAAAACTCAATAGTATGAAGCATTTTTTGACATTTTTAGTTGGATGTTTGCTCTGCGGAACGCCTCTTTCTGCCCAAACGGTTTATCAAAAACATTTGGGTTCGGCAGGCGCGGATTACATGACCGACATGCAGCAACTGCCTGATGGCAAATATGTGACCTTGGGCTACACGGCGCAACGCGATAGTACGTATGCTCAATTTTTCAAATTAGATTCTAATATGAATGTGATTTGGGCGCGTACGTTCTCGTTTAACAACCAAATGAAGCCCACTGAAATCACACAAACCTTAGACAAAGGCTTTATTATCACAGGGCGCACTTGGCAAACGCCAACTGCGGCAGCGAAACAAGGTGGTTTTGTCATCAAAACGGACTCACTTGGTGTGACGCAATGGCAACGTATTATCAAATTTGATGGTACCGAAACCATTGTCAAAGTAACGCAAGAGGCGGATAGTAGCTTGCGCTACTTTGTGGCGGGCGCGTTGACGAGTTCGTACATGAAGGCTGATAAACTCGGAACGCCTGCCAATGCGGGCATCAGTCCGACAAATGGTGCTGAAGATTTCATCATGCGTAAAGTGGTGAAAGTGGGTCCAGAACGTTTTGCGGTGATGGGCAGATTCCCAACTTCGGAAGACTATATTATTATGATGAACCGCGATACGATTCAATGGGCGCGGGAATACACAGGGATTTATAATACGGGTCGTTTTCTGGATTTGACGACAGACGCGGCAGGCAATCTCTATTTTACAGGCGATTACAAAGTGGGCGCTTACGAATTACGCCAAATCCATGTGGGCAAATTGACCCAAAACGGTTTGGTTCGTTGGACAACCGTTTTGCCACTCATCAAAAATGGCGGACGCGGGATTGATACCACTTGGCGATTTACCGTTGGAAATAATATCCGATTGGTGGGTCGGAAATTGTATGTTGCGGGCAGCATTTTGAATGAACATAAAAGGTATAGCAATGCGACGATTACCGCATTGGATACAGCAGTGCCAAGTGTCGGTGGTAAAAACTGGCTTTGGACGCGCACTTATGGACAAGGCACAGGTACGATAGTGGATAGTTTTTCAAGGGTTTTCCCTTTGTCGAATGGTCAATTATTGGGTGCAGGCAGAACATCATTAGGCGGCAACCTCAATACGTCCAATTTTTATTTTGTTAAAACGGATTCAAATGGAGTCAATTCTTGTAATTACGGTTCTTATGGACCCGTTGAAGAAGTGAGCAGCACCGCTTTTTTGCCGATTTTACAACAATACATTGGTTTGGCAACCCCATTAGCCAATTTAACGACTTACACGGACGCGATTCCCAATAGTGCGAATGCACCGCTTGGCGCAACGTCCACTTTATGTACGGCACAAATTTGCGCACCAGGCATTGTGACTGCTGCGATTACGCCTTTGGCAATCTGCGCCAATGATTCGGTAACGGTCACTGCATCAGGCGCGACGAATTATCTATGGACGAGTTTATTAGGCTTGCCGAGTGCGCGAACCGATTCAACGTTTAAAATAGGTTTGCCCAATGTCGGTACCGTTGCCTTCACGATAGCGGCACAACCGCGTTCTCAAAACTGTTTTGCCTCGCAAACCATCAATGTCACGGTTCGCCCCTTGCCTTCAGCAGGGATTGCAACCCCGAAATTGATTTGTTATGGCGATTCCGTCTCCATTTCGTCGGGCGCGACAGGTACAATGTTGTGGTCATCCGCCACGAATACACCTTTTAGACAAGTTTCTTTGGGGAGTGTGATGGTCAAACCGACTACTTTTGGGGTTCAAACCATCAATGTCAAGGTAACAGACCCTGTGAGTTTGTGTTTAAATTACAATTCGACGACCGTAACCGTGCGTGATAATGTTACACCGACAGTTGATTTCATTGGTTTGGGCTGTCCTGGACCCGAGATGACGTTGCGGGCAATGGGTACGCATGAAGGCGCGACTCCTTATTTTGATTGGTTGGTCGATGGCGTTTTGGTCGGTGGCAGACGCGAATTGATATTAGCCAATGCAGTGGGCAAACGCGTTCAATTGATTATGAATGTAGGTACGGATGTTTGTCCTGCACCACCATCAACGCGTCAGATTATTGCACCCGTGAAAATTGTACAATGTCGAGTAGGCACAGGTGAGATTGCCGCTTTGCAAAGTCTATTGGTGTATCCGAATCCGACACAAGGCAATTTTTCCGTGAAAATGGATTTAGACGCTCCGAAAACCGTGCGTTTCCGCATCCTCAATTTATTGGGACAAACGGTACACATGGTGAAACCACGTTTGGTCGGTGCAGGTGAATATGTAGAATCATTTAATGTGTCTAATTTGGCTGCTGGAATGTACTTAGTGGAAACCAAATTGGATAATCAGACCGTGATAACGAAGCTACAAGTACAATAGGACTTTACGTAAGTGTTACGTAAGTGAGGGGACTTTACGTAAGTGTTACGTAAGTGAGGGGACTTTACGTAAGTGTTACGTAAGTCCCCCCTTTTTAATTCACACCTTGTGTCAACGTCTGAAAAATGGATTCCATACTCTGGTCTTCTCGCCGCATTTCTAAAATAATTTGTTTATTATCCACCGCCCATTTAAAAATATCGGCGCGAATATCTTGTTGTGCATAAATGGTGATTTGGTTCGGCACACTGCCCGTTTGTACGCGAGTCACGCTCCGCAAAGCCATCAATGTTTTCGTTACAACAGGTGCGGCAAACTCCACATGCACCGCAATCCCACCTGCAACGCGTTGTTGCAACGTAGCAATCGAATCGTCCGCAACCAACTTTCCATGATTGATAATCAACACTCTATCACAAATCGCTTGCACTTCTTGCATAATATGAGTGGAAAAAAGCACTGTTTTTTCCTGCCCAAATTCTTTAATCAATTGTCGAATTTCTTGAATTTGATTGGGGTCTAATCCCGAAGTCGGTTCATCTAACAGAAGGACTTGTGGATCATGCAACATCGCTTGCGCCAAGCCAACCCGTTGTCGATACCCGCGAGAAAGCATCCCAATTTGCTTATGTCGCTCCAAACCCAAGCCCACTCGGTCGATAATATTAGAAACTTTTTGTTGTTTTTTATCTAAACGATGCAATCCTGCGATAAATTCTAAATATTCTCGAACATACATTTCCTTGTACAACGGATTATTTTCGGGTAGATAACCAACGTGTCGGCGCACTTCCAACGATTGTGTCGCCACATCATACCCACAAACTTCGGCTTGACCACTACTTTGCGGCAGGTAACACGTTAAAATTTTCATGGTCGTAGTTTTCCCTGCGCCATTCGGACCTAAGAAGCCAAGTACTTCGCCCTTTTTCGCCTCGAAACTGATGTGGTCAATCGCGGCTTGCGCCCCATATTGTTTGGTCAACTGATTTACTTTTATAGACATAGCTGTTCTTTTGTAGGATAACCTTTGGAGGGTTTTAAAACCCTCCAAAGGTTGTTGTCAAGAAAGAAAGGAATTAAGAACGCAAAAGTGTTGCTTTTTTGAATCATTTCAAAAAAAAATCGCCTGATTTAATCAAAAATCAAGCGATTATACAAGTAAAATATATACTACTTAAAAATTTATTTCTGCACTTTCCGCGTATTTTTCTTTTTCGGTTTATCGGTTGCAGCAGGCGCAGCCGCCGCAGGTTTTGCCGCAGGCTTGTCCGAAGCCGCAACGATATTTACACTAACTTCAAAATCATCATAAATTGCTTTATCGCCAAGTTCTTTGAAAAAGTTACCAGAACCATATTTGATACCCCATTTCGTTCTATCCACTTTGAAATCGGCTGTTGCCGTCAATTGATTATCCGCAATACCAATTATTGCAGGGAAAGAAATTTCATTCGTAACATCTCGAATCGTCAAATCTGCTACACAAGTCGCACTACCACCGTCAGAAGTGACCGATTTAAGCACCAATTTTGCCGTCGGATATTTTTCGGTGGCGAAAAAATCATCGGCTTTCAAGTGACCTGCCAATTTGCCCGCGCCCTTATCCGCAGGAATGTCTTTCACGTCCAAAGAATTCATATCAAGCGTGAAATTGCCGTTTTTAACCGCGCCTTTTTCAGCATTGATAACGCCATCTGATATTTTTACATTGCCCCAGTGACTGCCCGTCACTTTTTTGCCCGTCCATTTGAAGGTACTTTTTGCAACATCCACTTTAAATGGAGTGACTTGAGCTTGTGCAGCAGTCGTCGTGAGTGCCAATAAAACGGCTGTTGAAAACAAAATGCTTTTCATTGTTAAAATGAATGGTTTAATGAATAAATGGAATGTGTTGAATTGTATAATAAGGTCTGAATTAGGATTGATAGGATTTTTAAGATTCAATCCGAATTGAATCTTAAAAATCCTATCAATCCTAATTCAAAGCAATAGCATCATAACGTTTGTTCCAACAAATGTTGTATGCGATGGTTCAAATTATGACCAAATTTTGACAAATCACGCCAAATTGCCCTCCGAATGTGGCTTGTGGTTGCAAAATTTTCAATCCATCGCCCGTATTGAACGCATCCGCCGCACAAGTCATCGGCTCTATCGCCACCGATTGACGGTGCGGCGGCGTAAACACTTGCAAATAACGCCAATCTTGTGCATTTTGCCAGTATTTCAACTTTTTGTTTTTAAATTTTAAAATAACATTGGCTTGGGGCGCAGTGGATTCCAATATAAAACCCGTATCTAATGGAGTTTCCCCAATGTTGCGCAGGGTTTTAAAATCGTTATATGGTACTTTTTCGCCTGTCGGCAACATCCTATCGTCAACGATAATTTGTTGACAATCAGGCAATTGCATTGAAATAGCATCTGCCGTTGCACCAGCAAACCGAAAATAAGGATGCCAGCCAATGCCCACAGGCATCGTTTTGGTGTCCAAATTCGTGATGTAAATGCCCATTGTAAACGCTAAACCGCGCAAAGCCATCACCGTTTTCAATGAAAAATGGAATGGATACGCAGGATTTTCATCCGAATAGGTGTGCGTACAAGTGATTTCAGCCTGCTCCGCATCCATTTGAATGGATTCAATCGTCATCTTGGCATCACGGCAAAATCCATGTATGGCATTATTTCCAGATGACTTTTTAATTGGAAATGAATAAGTTACGCCTTCATGCGTATATAAACCATCGCGCAGGCGGTTTGGAAAAGGAGCTAAAATAACATTTTTTGCCCCTTTGTTTTCGAGCAACGTTTCGGGCGTTTGATAACCATCAAGAACCGATTCATGTTGGAATTTTAAATCTAACAAACAACTTCCGTATTGCGGAATCATGGAAAAAGCGTTTCCATGAGCATCTTGGAACGTATGTTTTTCAAATGCACCAAATGGTGTAATAAAATGCTGATACATAAAGTTTGATAAAAATTGGGTTGTGAATAACAATACTTTTTTTTCGGATACTATGGGAACACGGATGACGCGGATTGGGCGAATTTTCACAGATTTTTTATTGCTATACATCTCCTAAGCCGTTTGTGTAATAAACTTGCGTCAAGTTTGAAACTTGACGCAAGTTATGCTGTTTGTGTAATAAACTTGCGTCAAGTTTGAAACTTGACGCAAGTTATGCTCGAATTGATTTACAAATTATTTAGGAAATGTATATATAAAATTTTATTTTAATTTTTTTAAAAAAAATCCGTGAAAAATCCGCGCAATCCGCGTTCCCATTGTATCCCAAAACGAGCAGACTACAATCTTCGGCAAAAATACCACTCCAAAATCATTTTTTTAACTACTTTTGGGCATGAAAAGAATATTCCCCATCTTATGCTTTTTCCACTTGACAAGGGTGATTGCGCAGAAACCTTATTTTCAACAACAAGTGGATACTAAAATCGTCGTCGCGCTCCATGATACGCATCATGTGTTGCGCGGGCAATGCGATTTGACTTATCATAATAACGCACCTGAAGCATTGACTTTCATTTGGATACACTTGTGGGCAAATGCTTATGCGTCTAAAACAACCGCTTTCGCCGAACAGCAATTGCGGAATGGTGAAACGGAATTTTATTTCACGCCGCCCTCCAAAATGGGCTACATCCGCGATTTAAATTTTACGGTGAATGGCAAATCGGTCGAAATTGAACCGCATCCGATTCATTCCGATATTATCAAATTGAAATTAAAAACGCCGCTTCCCACAGGCGCAACTTGCACGATTTCAACGCCTTTTAAAATCAAAATTCCGCAATATGTTTCTCGTTTAGGGCATCAAGGGCAATCCTATCAGATTTCACAATGGTTTCCCAAACCTGCGGTTTTCGATGTAAAAGGTTGGCATCCAATGCCTTATCTGGGGCAGGGCGAATTTTATTCTGAATTTGGGGATTATGATGTGTCCATTACGTTGCCCGAAAATTATGTCGTAGCGGCAACGGGTGAATTGCAAAATGAGTCCGAAAAAATATTTTTAAATCAAAAAGTTGAAAACACGAATCAACTCATTGCTCAATTTAAAAACAAACTATTTGTTATAAGTGACTCGTTTCCAAAAAGCAGTGCGCGTTTGAAAACCATTCAATACAAGGCAACCAAAATCCATGATTTTGCTTGGTTTGCGGATAAACGATTTCAAGTGCAACGAAGTAATGTTTTGTTAAAAACGGGTCAAAAAGTGGCAACTTGGGTGTTATTTACCCATGAAAGGAGCGATTTATGGCAAAATGCGATTGAATATGTGGATAAAGCGGTGCGATTTCGGTCGGAAGTGTTAGGGGAATATCCGTATGCACATGCGACTGCGTTGCACAATCATACGCCGAGTAGCGGCATGGAATACCCGATGATTACCCTTTTGGGCTACATGGATAATGCCAAAAACCTCGAACAGACGATTGAACATGAGGTAGGACACAATTGGTTTTACGGGATTTTGGCAAGTAATGAGCGCGAACATGCTTGGATGGATGAAGGTTTGAACAGTTATTATGACCGCCGTTACAACAAATTGTATCACATTGAGGATAAAATTTCGGATTTCGCGCCTGCGTTTATGGCTAAAAAAACGGATTATACAGGCAATGAATTGGTGCATCTCTATCTTGAACACCGATTGCGCACTCAACCGCCTGCGATTCCTTCCGAAGATATGACGAATTTAAATTATTGGATGGGCGCGTATGATAAGCCTGCGATGGCATTTGGGGTGTTGGAAAAGTATCTTGGCACTACATTGATGGACAAAGCGATGCAAACGTATTATGAAAAATGGAAATTCAAACACCCACAACCTGCCGATTTGCGCGAAATTTTAGAAAAGGTTAGTGGTAAAAACCTTTCTTGGTTGTTCGACGATTTGCTCGCTACGACGAAACGAGTGGATTATGCCCTAAAAAAAGTGGAAAATAGCGGCGATTCGATGTTTGTAACCATTCATAATAAAGGACAAGTCGCAGTACCTTTTGAAATAGGCATGTTAAAAAACAATCAATTGAAGTATCAAAAATGGGTGGATGGAAGCCTTGAAATTCAAAAAATCGCGCTACCCAAAATGGATATTGACCAAATTGTTTTAGACCCAAACCATGATTTATATGATACAGACCGTCAAAACAATACAATTACACCCGCAAGTGGGCGAACCGAATCGATTCAACTCCATTTTTTGACAGGTTTTGATCATTCGCGGAAGTCGAATCTTTATTTTTCACCATTTATTGGTTACAATGCAATAGACGGCAATATGCTTGGGTTGGCATTTTATAACAATACACAGCCGCGCCACCGATTTGAATACTTGATTGCACCGATGTATGGTTTTAATTCAAAATATCGGGCAGGCGTTGTCCATTTTAAATATTTTATGGATTTTCGACCTGTTCAAATAATCCCAGAATTGAATATCAAACAGTTTTCTTATGATTATTCCAGATTTTTAAATTTATTTAAAACTTATACGAAAGTTGCACCTATGATTTCCGCCCTTTGGCAGACCACCCCACAAAGTGCTTGGACGCATACAGCACGGCTTCGTGTCAATCTCATTCGAGAACAATTTTATGATTCCAAATTGCGCGATATTTATGATGATTTGAGTATCATTCCCGATTTTACATATTCATTAGAAAAAAAAAAGGTTTTAGCCAATACGCTTTTGAAAGTGAATTTTGAACAACAATCGTATGATGTATCCGATAGTTACCTCAAAGCAGGGTTGGAATGGCGGCAAACTTGGATGTATGAACGCAGCAAAAACATTCATTTTCGGATGTACGCAGGCAAATTTTTACAAAATACGCGGCGCAATTCGAGCAATTATTTATCGATTGCGCGGGGCAGCATGGGTTTATCGGGTCAAAATTTCAATGATTATCGGTATGATGACTATTTTTTAGGGCGAAATCAAACCAATGGTTTTTATGAACAACAAATCAATCCCAATTCGGAAGGCGGAATGAAGTTTGGTTTGGGCAGTCAACATCCAACCGTTGGTTTTACGAATGATTATTTATTGGCATTTAACCTAAAAGTGGATATGCCCAAAATACCTTTTTTGCGTCCCTATTTCGATTTGGGTTACGCGCACAATGCGAGTCCGATTGTCAGTGTGGAAGATGGCTGGTTGGCAACAGGCGGTTTGGCATTAGAATTGGGGGATTATGTGGGCATTTATTGTCCGCTTTATCATTCAAAAACCTTGAAAAACCGATTGAGTTCCAATTATTTAAATCAAATTGTTTTTAAAATAGATTTTCAAAAAGCGAATCCGATTCAATTGATTCGGAATCTCTTAGATTTATAAACCAAATTTTCTTAGTACATGACAAAAAGGAAAATCGGGTGATGGATGTACGGATTCAACGGATTTTCACCCGATTTTCACGGATTTGGAGTCAAATATCCGTGAAAATCGGGTGAAAATCCGTTGAATCCGTACATCCATCACCCACAATTCCTTTTTTGTCATGCACTAAGCCAAATTTTAATATCAATACCCTTGAATTTTCGTTGGAAAATCGCGCAAGCGGCTGAGATTCGTTGGTGGCAACAATATTTGCACGGGCGCACACCGGCTGAATATGCCACTTGGAAACAAAATTATTGGCAACAATTGGTTGCAGAAATCGGAATTGCATTGCCGAAGGAATCCAATTTACAAACCAATTGTAAGATTTTGGATGCTGGTTGCGGTCCCGCAGGCATTTTTACGATTTTTCCCGCGCCTTATCCTGTGGACGCGCTCGACCCACTTTTATTGGAATACGAGCGCAAATTGCCTCATTTTAGGCGATTTGACTATCCGAATGTTCGTTTTTTGACACAACCCTTAGAAGATTTGGATGTGCGCAACGAATACGATATTATATTTTGTTTAAATGCCATTAATCACGTTGCCGATTTGGAATTGGCATTAGACCGATTGATAGGTTCGGCAAAAGTGGGTGCGACGATTGTGGTTTCGATTGATGCACACAATCATTCGTTTTTGAAAAAGCTATTTCGCTTGGTTCCAGGTGATATATTGCATCCGCATCAATACGATTTAGCCGAATATGTTGCTATGTTAGCACGGCGCGGCGTTGAAGTTCAAACCCAATTGTTGAAAAAGAAGGAAACTATTTTTAATTACTACATTTTGGTTGGAAAAAAAAATGTTTAAAAATATCGTATTCTGTTGTTTTTTTGCGACAGTGGTATCGGCACAAAATACCACTGTCGAGTATGTGATGGGCAAATTGGACCCTGCACAAGACAAGCGTTTTGTCAAAATCGAAAATATGTATGCAGATAAAAAAAATATGTATTTGCGACAAGAAGCCTATATTGCATTTAAAAAAATGGCGATTGCGGCAAAAAAAGACGGTATTTCGTTGAAAATCGTTTCCGCAACCCGCAATTTTGCCCAACAAAAAGTGATTTGGGAAACCAAATGGCAGACCAAATATGCCCACCTTCAAGACCCGCAACAACGGGCTTTGAAAATTTTAGAATTTAGTTCCATGCCCGGTTCTTCTCGACATCATTGGGGAACGGATATGGATTTAAATGATTTAAATAATGAATATTTTGCCACAGGCGCGGGCAAAAAAATGTATGATTGGCTGTTGCAACATGCCGCTACTTTTGGCTTTTGCCAACCGTATTCGGCAGGTCGGACGGACGGTTATCACGAGGAAAAATGGCATTGGACGTATCTGCCTTTGTCGAAACCTTTGACCGATTTTGCGAAAGCGCATTTGACCGATGCTCAAATTAAAGGATTTTTAGGGGCGGAAACCGCGAGTCGTATCGAAATTGTAAAGCGTTATATCTTGGGAATCAATGTATTGTGTAAGCAACAGGAATGAACTACTTATAACCAATTGAAATAACCAATCCAAAAGGTCGGCGAGGGTTGCAACCACTACCCACAGAATAAATTATAAATTCTAAGTTGCGTCAAGTTTGAAACTTGACGCAACTTTTGCTCGAAATTCAGGTTAAACGCATCAAATATTACAAAACGATGACAAAAGGAGTATAAAGGGAAAAAGGTATCTTTGCAGGATGAAAATATCAGAATTATTTAGCAACATACCAGAATATCGTCAACGAGGTATGTGTGCCTATTCATTACCCGAGATTCACATGAATATTGATCCCCAAAAGCAAATCGTCATCAAATAAACAAACATTATAATGTTTTGAGGTGTCTTTTTGATTTTATCAAAAAAAAATTTCGGTAAAAACCGCTACCTTTTAAGGTAGATTCCAAAAAAAGAATTACCTTTGCAACACAGAAGCTACCAATAGGATGTCTCACCTGCGGGTCTGTGTCAGGGACTGACTCGGACGCTAAACAAAAATCAAGAAGAGCCGTTTGCATGAGCAGAGGCGTTGACTCTTGAAGCCGCTATTCCTTTAGGGTAGCGGTAGTTCACCTAATTCAGCTTTTGTGAAACAATATAACGCTCTAAAAATGAAAGAGTCTTTCTTGGCGCAAATAAATTTCAGTTTGCCTGTTTTTTGGATTTCATGCAAGTGCACAATACGGTCATTCATGATTTGAACGGGTGTATAACAAATTTAGTAGTCGGGAAATTTATTTCCCGCGATTCGCGGGAAATAAATTTCCCGACTACCAAATTTGTTATACACCCGTTTTTTCCATACCCCTTCCCAATAAAATTGCGAAAAATGCTTGGTAGTCGGGAAATTTATTTCCCGCTCATGGAGCGGGAAATAAATTTCCCGACTACCAAGCGTTTTTCGCAATTTCGGGATGGGTTCTATGCGCGTTTAAAACCTGTTTAGGGATTTCCAAATGCCACCTTATATGATTTTTGGGAAATGTTCTTCGATGAAAGCACTAATTTCAGCTTCTTCGCTCTCTAAAGCCCTTTCAACAGGACGAAGCGGCGTACCATCAAAGTATCGTGGAATCGTTCCTTCCCCACCTGGGCTTCCATGATCTGCATTAATAGATTCCCGCCAAAGTGCTGCATGTTCGCTCCACTCCTGCTGATCTACCAATGCAGGGGATTTAAACCAAAGATTCCAACTCAGTACATTGTCCTTCTTGAGCATATTGCCAGAGGCACGGTTGAAAATGGACATTATTAAGGTGTTAAAATCATTGACCAGCGTACTATCGGTTTCTTTGATGGTTCCGATTTGCACGCCCAAGTGTCCAACCGCCCATGCTTCGGGATGCTTGGCAAACTCAGGGCTCTCAAATGCGGTGTTTTCTCCGAATCGAATGGGAAAGATGGGTTGATTGGGGCTGTCTGGTTTAAAAGTGGTTACTTTAATCGCATTTTCTTTGTTAAATGGAAACGGTCGCTTAACGCGCTCGAACAAAGCCCGTAAAAGTTTCGTCTTCCAATTATCAAGCGCACTTGGGCTAAACCAAATCTTGCCTTCCACCGTCATATCCGCCGCTACTTGCCTTTCGCCTGGATTTCCCCCTTCGATAATCCAGCCTCTCTGTCCTGTGACCGTCACTTCTACATTTAAACAGCCTACGGAAGGAGAACAAAAACCTTGCTGCGGACAAATAATGGAATAGATACGACCCGCATTCGTATAACCGAGTCTGGAGATGTCGGGCGCAAACATTTGAAAACACCGAGAAGCGGGATTGCCGGGAATCGTTTCCCAGCTAAACTCAGGGCAATCAACGCTTTGCTGGCGTTGGAGTAAATCAATGTTATCCATATTGCCCAAAATAGGCAACGATGAAAGGTCTGGATTGGGATAGGCAAACGCAGGATTGGACTCGGCGAATCCGCCTACCCAGCCTGCTGGAATGGCTGAATTTTGATTATTTTGCATACTCTTTTTTTTGGTTTTTTAAAATAAATTTATTTTTGATTGTATTTACAAATGCAAGTTTAGGCGCGAATTAGGTAACACCATAAGTAGGTAAGTCATTTAAGTTGGTTGAGCGTCATGGACTGATAAAGATGAATAATCATAATGTTTGGATGTTAGTTCTGGTATTTATGGTTAGTTGATATAGTACTGGATAAAATTTGTACAAAAGGACTTGGTAATTTTTTGTATTTTATACATTTTTTATTTTAGGCTGCAATGTTACGATAGAATATTTTATCATGCAAGTATTTGAGCTTATTTTTTTAAAAAACTTTATTTTTCAAGAAAAATGCAATTCCAAAAAAGATACAAAAATGGATTTAAAAAGCTATCTTTGCCGCATTCGATCACCTTAAAACCGTTCCCGATGTTAAGCAATTTAGATAATGAAGTGGTTTTCAAAAAGGCATTCACCGATAAAGTGGTTTTTCAATGCTTTGTGAAGGATATTTTATCCGATTTTGGTGATGACCTTGCCGTACACGCTCAAAGACCTCAACGGACGTACCTTGACGGATGAAATGTTGATTACGAATTTCACCACTCAAAATCCCTCCAATGTGGAACGGCTGCTCTATCGTCATTCCTTTGTGACCTTGAATCCCAATCATCGGGATCCAAATACGCCCCAACCCGTCAAGGATTGGATGGATTTCATCTATGAATCCATCCACAATCCGACGAATCCATCCATCAATCTCCAAAATACGGGGATCAAACGAGCTGCGGAACTCATTGAAGTCACCAAATTCACCCCGAAACAATTAGCTGCTAAAAAAAGCATCGAACAAGCAAGGAATGCTAAAATCGTGGCAGACGAAACCGCTCGATGGCAAGAACGAGTCCGAAATGCAAAGGGACTTTATGCCAATGGCGTTTCGGTAGCTGTTATCGCTGCCAGTTTCAAACAATCCGTTGAAGAAACGCAACAAATGATTGATTTCACCGCTGAAAATGATCGAAAACCATTTTTTTAAAAGATTGATTCCCAACATTTTATAAAAACGAAAGGTCGGCGACATGGCCATGTCGCCGACCTAAATGCTACGATTGATCAGGGCGCGATATGTTTTAGCGTTTTTCAAGGGCGCATTATTTTTTTCAAATTTTCTTCAAATTTGGCAAAAAAGAGTTACTTTTGCTTTTAAATCCAATTAAAAATCACCTTTTTAAACCATTTAACGCGGTGGATCTTTTTAAAAATGTAGCCAAACCCATTGCCGATATGTTTGTGGTGGTCGCGCTGCCGATTGCGGTGCCGAAAGCCTACACGTATCATGTGCCAAAAGAATTGGAATCCCTAATTCAATTCGGGATTCGAGTTGAAGTGCAATTTGGACGCGGAAGCGATTTATATGCAGGTTTGGTCATCGAAGTGCATTACCACAAGCCCGAACATGATACCAAGCCCATTTATCAAGTCATTGATAGTCAACCGATTATACTTCCACAACAATTGAAATTTTGGCAATGGTTATCCAATTATTATTCGTGTACGATTGGCGAAGTGATGAATGCGGCTTTGCCTGCCAATATGAAGTTGGTGAGCGAAACCAAAATCTGTATTCGCCCCGATTTTGCAAGTGATGGTTCTCAATTGGATGATAACGAATTTTTAGTGACAGAGGCTTTGAGTATGCAGAATGAATTGACTGTCAGCGATATACAAAAAATTATTAATCGTAAATCGGTATATCCTGTCATCAATCAACTCTTGTTAAAAGACGTTTTATATATTAAAGAAGAATTGCAAGAGCGTTATAAACCGCGCACAGTTGCCTGCGTCCGCCTCAAACCGCCGTATTCCGAACCGGGTGGGATTGGACAGGCTTTCGCGCTCGTCACGCGGTATGATAAACAGACTTCGGCACTTTTGGCGTTCACCGAATTGGTGCGCAAACAGACGAATACGGACCCGATTCGCGGCAAAGAGGTCTGTGACCGAGCCAATATTGAGATGTCTGTACTGCGGTCGATGGAAAAAAAGGGCATTTTTGAGATTATTGAACAAGAAGTGAGTCGGATTGCGGGCTACGAAGATGATTTAATCGAAGCGCAAACCCTGTCGGACCAACAAATTGCGGCGATTACCACCTTGAAAAAGGAGTTTGAAACTAAAAATGTGGTATTGCTGCATGGCGTAACGGGCAGTGGGAAGACGCGGGTTTACACCGAATTGATTGAAGAAGCGATTATGAAAGGCGAACAAATCTTGTTTTTGCTCCCCGAAATCGCTTTGACAACTCAAATTATTGCCCGTTTGCAAAAGATTTTTGGAACGCATATATCGGTTTATCATTCTAAGTTGAACAATCAAGAACGGGTGGAATTGTGGAAAGCGGCTTTGACGGGAAAATCGGTGATTTTGGGAGCGCGTTCCTCCTTGTTTTTGCCGTATCGAAACCTCAAATTGGTGATTGTCGATGAGGAACATGACCCGTCTTTCAAACAGCAAGACCCAAGCCCGCGTTATAATGCCCGCGATTCATCCATTTATTTGGCGCAATTGTATGGTGCAAAAGTATTGTTAGGAACGGCAACCCCGTCTGTTGAGACGTATCAAAATGTCCGAACAGGGAAATATGGTTTAGTGGAAATGCTGCATCGACACGGCGGAATGGAAATGCCCGAAGTTTTTATCGTCGATATTCGAGAAGATTTGAAACGAAAAAGCATGTTGGCAAATTTCACGAGCAAATTGGTCGAGGAATTAAAAGGCGTTTTGGAACGCAAAGAACAAGCCATCTTATTTCAGAATCGGCGCGGCTATTCGCCTGCGTTACAATGTTCTACATGTGGTTGGAATTCGCAATGTAAAAATTGTGATGTGACACTTACGTATCATAAATTTTCAAATTCGTTGAATTGTCATTATTGCGGTTATCATCGAAATTTGCCGAAAGCCTGTCCTGCCTGTGCTTCTAATGCGTTGATAATCAAAGGTTTCGGTACAGAACGGATTGAAGATGAATTACAAATCGTACTGCCCGAAGCGCGGATTGCGCGGATGGATTTGGATTCCGTAAAATCGCGTTCTGCACATGCAAAATTGATTCACGAATTTGAAGAACGTCGATTGGATATTTTGGTCGGAACGCAGATGGTGACGAAAGGATTGGATTTTGATAATGTATCTTTGGTGGGCGTGTTGAGCGCGGATAATTTGTTGCGTTTTCCCGATTTTCGGGCGGTGGAACGGGCATTTCAATTGATGACCCAAGTAAGTGGACGTGCAGGACGGAAAAATAAACGCGGCAAAGTGTTGATTCAAGCCTTCAATATTGGACATCCTGTGTTGCAAGATATTATCAATGCCGATTATGTGACTTTTTTCAATCGGGAAATCGAAGAACGAAAAAATTTCATGTATCCACCGTTTTATCGACTGATAGGCGTTTCATTGAAACATAAAAAACATGATGTTTTGCAAGATGGAGCGCGGGTTTTCACCCGTATTTTGCAAGAAAAATTGGGCGATAGGGTGAAAGGGCCTGCTTTACCGCAGATTCCGCGTGTGAATACATTTTACATGTTGGATTATTTGATAAAAATAGAAAAAAATGTGCAGGCGATACACCTGGTAAAAGAGACGATTGCAGAAGCAACGTACCAAATGCAGCATACAGAAGGGTACAGTACGATGCGGGTGAGTGTGAATGTGGACCCTTATTAAAATTGGAATCAAACAATGGAAACCAAACAAAATATTGAATTATATTGGAAATGGGTCGCACCTGTTTACGGTCCGCTTTGTGGCAACGACTGGGAAACCGAACCACAAGATTGGTGCGCCCCGTTTATCAAAATCAAAAAAGAAGTGGATGACGAAACCATTGAGCAACTGTTGTGGAATGACAATTGGCGATGCAGTTTGGTAGGCGCGTGGTTGTGTTTTTCGTTGAATAAGACGCATTTTGCGCAAGATATTGGCGAATGTTTGCTTCGCGGCAAGGCGGGTGTAGTGGGTTATTGCCATGCTTTGGCAAAATTTCGGACTTCTGCTTCTGCGCAATTTTTGACCGATTATTTGAAAAAAGAGTTGCTTTTTGATGGTTTTCCCAACGAAAAGTTTCAAGATACGGCGTATCTCGCCTTGTTGCACACGGATATACGGCTTAAAACCAGCCATATTCAAACTATTCAACCGTTGTGGAATCGGTTTATTAGTTTTGAATTTGGCAATGCTAAAAAATATCGGTTTGCAGACGCGCCAAAATGGGCGCATATCGAAGGGCGATATGCTGAATTTGCGCGTTTTCATGCGTTTATGGAAACGTTGTAAACTTCGGCGCGAGGTATCTCAAAATTCCTTCAACCGATTATTGATGCTGAAAAAAAACGCCTTTATGCGAGCACTTGCGCAACAAATTGGGTTTGTCGGAAGAGGCGGATTTGGAACAGTTTAGTCAAAGGTTGTGAGATGGATTCTGCCTACGCTTCAGAAACGAAAGGGTTGATTTTCAATAGTATAACGTTTGGAGGGTTTGAAATCCTCCAAACGTTGTGCGGTATGGTTTAAGGGGACTTTACGAACACTTACGTAAAGTCCCGTATGCTTTAAGTTTAAGA
This sequence comes from Bacteroidota bacterium, assembly GCA_039804385.1. GTDB lineage: Bacteria > Bacteroidota > Bacteroidia > Chitinophagales > Saprospiraceae > JAAFJT01. The sequence goes on along the minus strand of JBDLWG010000053.1, from coordinate 1,963 downwards.
AACTAATAATGCATATTTTTCTAATAAAAAGTTTTTAAAAGGCTCATAAGTTGTTCCCATTTGCGTCGAAACTTTTTTACGATTCGCTAAAATGGCTAATTTTTCAGGTACTTCCACTGTTTTTTTCAAAATGCGCTCCATATCAGGCAAGAATTTAGAAGGATGCGCCGTTTCTAAAATAATGCCTTTCAATGTTTTACGACTACTACCTTGTTTGCTGCGGTGCTGATACGCCCGCCATGCCAAATAACCCACTGCGCCATGCGGGTCTATCACATAATTATATTTCGCATATACCTCTTGAACTGCCGCTTCGGTTGCCGCATCATCAAAGGAAAAACCCGCTACACCCACTTTCATTTTCTGCCAAATCTTGTGCAAGGCTTCCATCCGCACGAAATTAGACGGATTACCTACATCCATCGCATTCGACAACGTGCGCACAGACGGACGCGGTTCATAATCCCCATTTTCTAAATATTCAGCAAAAACATTATTCATATTCATCGCAGACACAAAGCGATGCACTGGAAGTCCCATTTTTTTTGCCAAAACGCCTGCGGTCAAATTGCCCAAATTGCCACTCGGAACGGTGAAAACAATGCCTTCATTTTCATCCGCAGGATTCGCCACTTGTTTGTACGCCTCAAAATAATAAAACATTTGAGGTATCAACCGCGCAATATTGATAGAATTGGCAGACCCCAATCGAATATTTTGAGTCAATTCGCGGTCTAAAAACGCTTTTTTAACCAATGCTTGGCAATCATCAAAAGTGCCATTCACCTCTAATGCCGTGATATTTTTGCCCAAAGTGGTCAATTGTTGCTCCTGCAAAGGACTGACTTTGCCCGAAGGATACAAAATCACAATCTGAATCCCTGGCGTATCCAAAAAACCTGCCGCCACTGCGCCGCCTGTATCGCCCGAAGTGGCGACTAAAATTACCAATTCGCGTTCCTCTTCTTGATTGAAATGCGCCATTAATTTCGCCATAAACCGCGCTCCAAAATCCTTAAACGCGAGTGTCGGTCCATGAAAAAGTTCTAAAATATGCGTATTTTCATCCAATTGAACCGTCGGTGCAGGGAAATCCATTGCCGAATCGACGATGCGTTTTAAATCAGCATCAGGCAACGCACCTTGTAGGATGCGTTTAGAAATTTCGTAAGCAAGGCTTTGAAACGAATGTTGTTTTAAATTTTTGATAAAATCCGATTTTAATTTCGGGATAACGGTTGGCATGTATAAGCCATTGTCATCAGGAAGCCCCTTAAAGATAGCTTCACGCAAATCCACCCATTCCGTTGGATTATTGGTACTGTAAAATTGCATAAAATGTTGATAATTAATTGGTTATTACTGATTTTATCTAAAAAGCGTCCATAATTTTTGAGTTGAAAAAGGATAATTCAATCCATGCCTTTATCTTTTTCAGCAGCGCGACAATTACAAAAATATCGGCTTGAGTGGCATCATATGCGCGACTTACTGCATACGTATTGCCTTCCAACAAAACGAAATACCAACTACGTCCAATCACATACGAACCATAAAGCTGTTGATTAGGCAAATTATTTTGTTGTGTAACCAACATCGCCGCTAAAAGTTGCCCAAGCGCGTCAAACTGGACGCAAATTTGGTGCGTTTAATTTAGTTCAACTACTTACTAAACTTTTTTAAGTTGAAACAAGGAGCAAATGTAAATTTTTTTTAACTACCTTTTGGTTAAATTGCTTGGGGATTCCAAAAAATCGTTTATTTTTGCAATGATATGGTTTAAAATCATTATTTCAAAAACAAACATCCTATGATGAACAATCCTGTTCAAAACCGCCCTATTACGGTCAAAGCGACGATTAAATCCATGTCGGATAGCGACAGACCGCGTGAAAAAATGCTCGAAAAGGGCAAAAATGCCGTCAGTGATGCCGAATTGATTGCTTTATTGATTGGTTCTGGC
>JBDLWG010000052.1:0-15883 GCA_039804385.1 Bacteroidota bacterium | reverse complement strand
AAAAAATTACCTTTTGCGATTTTTTCAAAATCGCTTTCGCCATATGCTATTTTTAACATCGGGATAGATTTTAAGCATGAAAAAAAAGCAAATTAACGCTTTTAGAATCGAATTATCAATTCTTTTTTAAGCAAATTAAAATATTTTGTTTTTAAAAATATTAAAATATTGGTTGTTTGTGTTCATTGTATCGTTTAAACCGATACAAATAAGGAGCTTTATGTGCACCGCCTGTAAATTTTTTTTCAAGGCGTTCTAAAATATCCATATCCAACATTTTGCGTTGGAAATTATTCCGACTCGTTGTCTCGCCTAAAATCGTTTCATATAATTTTTGCAATTCACTCATCGTAAAGGTTTCGGGCATTAAGTTGAAGCCAATTAAGGCGTAATCTAACGAATGTTGCAAGGTTTTCAATGCTTTTTCAATCATTTCCGCATGGTCAAGCCCTAATGTGGGCAGTTTCTGAATATCAAACCATTCGCTGCGTTCATAAGAAACACTCGGTACAGGCTTTACCTGCAAAAAATCCACTAACGAATAATAGCCAATTGAAATAAATCGTTGGGTCAAAAAGGGAATCGACTCTATTGCTACGCTGTCCGAAATACTTTTGAAGGCTTCTTTCAAAAAGGCAATGCTGGGGCGACTCGCTTTGCCAAAAGCATGAAATTGTTCTAAAAAAATACCTTTTAACCCTGTTCGCTCTTCGAGAATCCGCGCTGCTGCCTGGTCAATATCTTCTGTTTTTCTAATAAAACCGCCTTGCACTGCCCATAAATCAATGGCAGGCAACTTGGATAACAGTACTTTTAGCTCTTGATTGTGGAAGCCAAAGATGACACAATCAATTGATAATTGCGGAATACTTTGATTCAACCCTTCGATTATCTTTTGTAAATCAATCATATCTATTCGTTTATCATTGCTTGCAAATGCAAATTTTCAAAAAAAAATTCAACAAAAGTAAAAATTATTTGGTCATATCAAATAATGTTTTTATTATTGTCTCAAATTTAGACAATGTTTGTTTTACAAACCAAATTAAAATAATGTTTTTTAAAAAGCTGTTTTGTAAATTATAACAGGACTTTTTTACACTTTGCGATATGAAAAAAAAGACAACCAACTTACTCATCGTGTTAAATGTGATTTATAACGAATTGTAAATGTATGAAAACCAACTATTTATGTAAAATGTAATCAAAATAATCATTTTGTTTTTTTTCTAAAATGTCCCTTTGGAAAGAGGTGCCTGCATTAACGGAGTTTTTATGTGTAAAAATTTCGGCATCAGGAACATCGCTTTCCCTCCTTTTTCCGTACCTATATCAAAAAAATAAAATTAATATTTTTATAACAATGCTTTTTAAAAAATATTATTTTGAATTAAAGGGGTTGGTTGCAATCATAGATTGATTATTTGTTGGATTTAAAAATTAAAATTTATTGTTTAGTACCATAATTTTGTAACTAATCTTCTTTTTTTTGTATGAAATTTAAAGCTCACTTGTTGTCTCCACAACTGGTTATTGCATTATTGCTCATGCTGTTTAGTCTGCCGATGTTCGCTCAGAAGCGCATCACGGGCACGATTACAGGAGCAGACGGCGGTATTCCTGCAAGTATTGTCATCAAAGGCACCACTACGGGGACGGTTGCTGACATTGATGGCAATTTTGCCCTTGATAATGTTGCCAATACTGCAACAATTGTTATTTCGGCAGTCGGTTATCAAAGCCAAGAACTTTTGGTCGGCGAACAAACGACTTTCACCATTAAAATGGCGGAAGCTGCAGGTATGTTATCGGAAGTAGTCGTTTCGGGTTACTTTACGGAGAACAAACGCCAAACAACGGCGGCGGTTTCTACGGTCAAGGCGCGCGATTTGACGGCGATACCTTCTGGAAACGTCGAACAGCAATTACAAGGTCGTGTTTCTGGTTTGACCGTTATTTCCAACGGACAACCAGGTACGAATAGTATTATTCGGGTACGCGGTTTTGGCTCGTTTGGCGGTAACGAACCGCTTTATGTCGTGGATGGCGTTCCTGTTTTGTCCACCGATTTCTTGGCTCCTGACGATATTGAAAATACTACGGTATTAAAAGATGCGGCGGCGGCTTCTATTTATGGTGCGCGTGCGGCGGGTGGTGTGATTGTTTATACCACAAAACGCGGCAAAGCAAAAGAAAAAGGTTTAAGCGTTTCTTATGATGGTTTGTACGGGGTGACGACACCTGGCAAAGGCATTGACAATTTGAATCCGCAGGAAACGGCCGATTGGACTTGGACAGCCTTGAAAAACAGTGGATCGCCACTGGATCATAAACAATATGGCAATGGTACTAAACCTGTTTTGCCTGATTATTTATTGGTGGGCGACCGTTCTGGTGCTGATATTCCTGTTGGCTCCATCAATTTAACCACCGAAGCAACCAAATATAATAATGATGCTTCCAAAGGAGGTGTTTATTTGGTGGTTCCTTCCAACAAAGCGGGTACGGATTGGTACGGAGCGATTACGCGTGCCGCGCCGATGACGCGTCATAACTTAGGTTTTACAGGTGCGGGCGATAATGTGCGTTATTACGTTGGTTTGGGTTTGCAAAATCAAGATGGTATTTTGTTGAATAATAGTTTCAAACGGTATCATTTCCGTGCGAATACCGAATTTGACGTGACTAAAAACATTCGCATTGGTCAAAATTTACAATTTACGTATCGCGAAGTATTAGGTCAGTCGGGTAATAATAATGGTGCAGGGATTGCAGAAACCGAAAGTGATATTCTTACTGCGTTCCGTATGCCGACGATTCTTCCGATTTATGATGCTTTTGGTGGTTACGCAGGTACACAAGCAAAAGCACTTTCCAATCCTCGTAATCCTGTGGCGATTCGGGATAGAATGGCGGATAATACAGGTTTTAGCACCAGTGGTTTTGGCAATATCTATGGAGAAGTGGATTTATTACCAGGTTTGAGCCTTCGGTCGAGTATCGGTGGACAGTATAGTAATTATGCTGGTGTCGCTTACGGCAAGCCGAGTTATGAAAACTCTGAGAACTTCCTCAGTTATACGTATAGTGAGTATGGTGGCAATCGGTTAAGTTGGACGAATACGAACACCATTCGGTATAACAAAACGTTTGGCATGCACAATATTGACGTAATGGCAGGTATGGAAGCACTCAATACAGGCAAAGGACGCGATATGATCGGCACAGGACAAGAGCCGTTTGCGAAAGATATCAATTTTATCACCTTGGGTACGGCAACCACGAGTCGCCAAGTGACTTCTGGATTGGATTTAGGAACCACGTTCTTTTCAACGTTTGGTCGTATCAACTACTCGTTGAACGACAAATATTATTTTACAGGGGTGCTTCGTCAAGATGCGTCTTCTCGTTTCGGGTCTGAAAATCGGGTCGGGGTGTTTCCTGCGGTTTCAGCAGCTTGGCGGGTGACGGGCGAAGATTTCTTGAAAAATAACAAGATGATTTCAGATTTGAAAGTACGGGTCGGTTGGGGACAAATGGGTAACGAGAAAAATGTATCGCCTACGAATCAATATACTTTATATTCAGGTGATTTAGCAGGTGGTTCCTATCCAATCGGGGGAGACAACACGAGTGCAGCAGCTGGTTTCTTCCAAAGTACGATTGGTAATCCTGCGGCTAAATGGGAAACGAGTGAAACCCTAAACTTCGGTTTGGATGCAGGTTTGTGGGATAATAAAGTAGAAATTGCAGTGGATTTGTGGCGCAAGAATACCAAAGATTTGTTATTCCAAAAGCCATTACCTGCTGTTGGCGGTTTGGCAGCAGCACCGTTTATCAATATTGCTAAAATGTTGAATCAAGGGCTTGATATTCAAGTGACGAATCGCGGCAAAATCGCAGGCGACTGGAAATATGAAGTATCCGCAATTGGCTCTTTCTTACACAATGAAATCGTAGAATTAGCTGAAAATGTGCCTTATTTTGAGGTGAATCCGCCGACAAACCGTCTTGGTGGTGCGCCTGTACGCAATATGTTAGGACAATCGATTTCTGCCTTTTTTGGTTACAAAGTAAACGGTTTGTTTCAAACCAAAGCAGAAGCCGATGCTTCTGGACAACCGGATGCAGCAGCAGGTCGTTTGAAATTTGTGGACATTGATGGTGATGGTAAAATCACCCCGAAAGACCGCACAACGATTGGTAGTCCTGTACCCGTTTTCACAGGTGGTTTGACCTTGACAGCGACTTACAAAGATTTTGGTATCTCGACGTATCTTTATGGTTCTTATGGCAATGAGATTTACAACATGTCTAAATGGTACACGGATTTTTACACCTCTTTTACGGGTTCAGCGTTGAGTGCGCGGGTTAAAGATTCTTGGAGTCCGTCGAATACAGGTTCAACCATTCCCATTTTTGAAAATGCGGCGAACTTTTCGACCAATACACAAAGTAACTCTTACTATATAGAGGACGGTTCGTATTTGCGGATGCAGAATGTGACTTTGTATTACAATGTGCCTGCGAAATTTATGGGCAATACTTTCAAGAGAATGAAAGTCAGTGTAGGTTCTAATAATATATTTACATTGACCAAATATCAAGGTTTAGACCCTGCGGTGGGTGGTGCGGCGGATACATTGTTCGGTATTGATTTGGGCAACTATCCTGTGACACGGAGTTTCATGTTTACCTTAAACATAGGTTTATAGGGTGTATAAATGAATTATCTAAATTAGGAATGAATGTGTATTTTTAAATTTTCAAGCTGGTTTAGGGTTGAAAACCCTCAAATTGCTAAACCAGACCTTCATTCCTAATTTAAACTTAAAAAAATATCAAAAAAAATGAAAAGAACGTTCAATATTTTTCGGAATCGTGCTACAGTGATTACTTTGACGGCTCTTTTATGGGGCAGCAGTATTTTAATGTATTCTTGTAAAGACGATTTTTTAAATGTACCTGCGGCAGGTCAATTGTCCGATGCGCAATTGAGTAGCAAAGCGGGTGTCGAAGGCTTGTTAGTCGGCGCGTATTCGGTTTTGTTAGGTAGAGGCATTGGCGATTTCTACGCGGGTTCGAGCAACTGGGTCGGCGGCAGTGTACAAGGCGGCGAAGCCAATAAAGGAACGGATGCGGCGGATCAAGCCCAAGCGAATCCTGTACAACGATATGAACTTTTGTCCACCAGTAATATTCCAAATTTTAAATGGAGAGGATGTTATGAAGGGATTGCTCGTTGTAACGCAACGTTGCGGAGTTTAGCAAAATCCATTGCCGACATCACGGCGGATGATAAAAAACGGATGACAGGCGAAGCGCGTTTTTTGCGCGGACATTACTATTTTGAATTGCAAAAAACGTTCAATAAAGTACCTTACATCGACGAAAATACGGCTGAACCACAAAAAGTAGCTAATTCGGGTCTAGTTTGGGCACAAATCGAAGCGGATTTTAAATTTGCTTATGACAATTTGCCCGAAACTCAAGGCGCTCTTGGACGTGCCAATAAATGGGCAGCAGGTATTTATTTGGGCAAAGCACAATTATTCCAAAAGAAATTTGCTGATGCCTTGGTTTTGTTCAACGCTGCGATTACGAATGGCAAAACAACAGGCGGTGCCAAATATGGATTAGCTGCAAAGTTCAATGATGCGTTCAATGTGGAAACCGAGAACAATTCGGAACACGTTTTTTCCGTACAAGCAGCCGTGAATACGGGTACGGTTAACAATGCACAACCTGATTTTGTATTAAATTTTACTTATACAAGTCCTGCGGTGGGCTGTTGCGGATTCTTCCAACCGAGTATCGAAATGGGTAATTCTTATCGGACGGATGCAACAGGTTTGCCCTATTTGGATGGTTCTTACAATACAGCTGGAAAAGCGGTGAAACATGACCAAGGTGTTGCTGGGGCAGCCGCTTATACGGTCGATGCAGACAATGTGGATCCGCGTATTGACCATACGATGGGTCGTCGGGGCATTCCCTATTTGGATTGGGGCAAGCATCCCGGCACAGGCTGGGTGCGCGAACAATCCGATGCAGGTCCTTATTCGCCTAAAAAATTCATGATTTCTAAAGCACAAATGGCGGGTTATACCGATGGTAGTTCTTGGACACGCGGTTATACGGCGTTGAATTATCCAGTGATTCGTTTTGCAGATGTATTATTAATGGCGGCTGAATGTGAAGTAGAAGCCAATAATGCGGCAGGTTTACCAAAAGCATTGGATTATGTCAACCAAGTGCGGACTCGTGCAGGCAATACAGCCGGTTTCGTTATGGACGGTGCGGTGCCTGCGGCGAAATATGTGATTGCGAATTATCCATCGTTTGCGGACAAAGCGACTGCTGTAAAAGCGATTCGTTTTGAACGCAAATTGGAATTATCGCAAGAAGGGCACCGTTTTTACGATTTGAATCGTTGGGGCGTAGCAGCAACTGAATTGAATGCTTATTTGAATTATGAAAAACAAATATTGGTCGCTCGTTTCGGTGGTGCGACGTTCACAGCAGGTAAAGCGGAAATCTGGCCCATCCCACAAGCGCAAATTGATTTACAACCTGGTATTTTGACGCAAAATCCAGGTTATTAAACGAGTGTATCGTAGTCGGGAAATAAATTGCCTGACTACTACATTTAAGTGGTTTAATTGAAAGAACTGACAACAACGTTTGGAGGGTTTCAAACCCTCCAAACGTTATACTATCTTGAAAATCAATCTTTTAGTAGGTATTAATTTAGGTCGATTCTTTCATTTCAACTACTTAGGATATACTTCTATTATTTTATGAATAAATAATTGTTTATAAATACCAATTATTAGGTGCGATGTGAGTTTAGGCTACTAACTTGCGTCGCATCTTTGTTTTAATGGAGTGTTTTTTTGATTTCTAATTCGATTTTTTTAGGCAAAAAAGATTAGTTTTGCTTTTTTCATTAAAATTTGATTCAAATGGCAAAAAAATTCAATGTTACGGGGAATTGTTTCGCTCATTGGCATTTCATGGCTGATGTGTCTCAAAAGTTGACTGCAACTTTACAATTGGTTGAGTCAGGCGAATATTTCATTATCAACCGCCCGCGCCAGTATGGGAAAACGACAACTTTATATGGTTTATCGGATGCTTTGCGTAAAAAAGGATATATCGTGCTCAATATGAGTTTTGAGGGGCTTGACAGTAGCTTTTTTGAAGGAGATAGGCAATTTGCACAAGGATTTATGCGGATGTTGGCGAAATATGCTAGTGTAGCAGCACCTGAATTAGTGGATTGGATTAGAAAAAAAAGAATCGAAACCGTAGATTTAGATGATTTATCAGATAGGATTACAGATTTAACAAATCTATCCACTCAGAAAATCGTAATCTTAATTGACGAAGTTGACCAAAGTAGTAATAACGATGTTTTTATTAAATTTTTAGCTTTATTGCGAAATAAATATTTGCAAAAAACGATTTTTAATACTTTTCATTCGGTCGTTTTGGCGGGTGTGCATGATGTCAAATCGTTGAAACTTAAAATTCGTCCTGATGCTGTTCAAAAATATAACTCGCCGTGGAATATTGCAACGGATTATAAAGTAGATTTAAACCTGTATCCGCACGAAATCGCACCGATGCTTGAAGATTATAGTCAAGAACGCGGTGTTTCAATGGACGTGCAGGAAATAAGTTATGGATTATTTTACTATACGTCGGGGTATCCGTTTTTGGTGAGTAAATTATGCAAAACCATAGATGAAGAACTGTTGCCCCTTAAAAAGGAACGTTTTTGGACGATGGATGATTTAGTTTTTGCAGTCAAACGGTTATTAAAAGAAACAAATACCAATTTTGAATCGTTGATTAAAAACCTCGAAAATAATCCCGATTTGTATCGGATGATTCAACGCATTGCGATTGACGGTGAGCGTTTTTCTTTCAACCCACACAGTCCAATGGGGCAATTAGCCATTACTTATGGCATATTGGCGGATAAAAATGATGCCTTTGCGATTCAGAATCGAATTTATCAAGAAATCATTATTAATTACATGACCAGTAAAATGGAACTGTTAGAACATACAAAAACAGCAAATTCAGGCGAAAGTTATGTGCAAGGAGATAAATCATTGAATATGGAATCGGTGCTCATTGGTTTTCAATCGTTTATGAAAAAGGAGTATGACAAAAAAGAGCGTGATTTTTTGGAGCGCAATGGCAGATTAGTTTTTTTGGCATTTTTAAAACCGATTATTAACGGGGCGGGTTACGATTTCAAAGAACCGCAAGTTTCCGAAGAAAAGCGGTTAGATTTAGTCGTCACGTATTACAATGAAAAATATATTATTGAACTCAAAATTTGGCGCGGCGAAAAAGCGCATCAAAAAGGCTTACAACAATTATCAGATTATCTGACAACGCAACCTTTAAATGAAGGTTATTTATTGATTTTCGACCATGCTAAAACCCATAATTGGCGCAATGGATGGATTGATTTTCAAGATAAACGAATTTTTGCAGTATGGGTTTGATTATTTAATACATTTATAAAAAACTCAAAATCAATATTTTATGAAAAAATTTACCTCTATTTTGATGTTCAGTTGGTGCGTTTGGGCAACTGCTAATGCGCAACAAATCATTCCACTTTACGAAGGCAAAGCCGCAGGTTCTGAAAATTGGACTTGGAGTGAATCCGAAACCAAAGACCCTTCCAATGATAGGGTGCTTTACAATGTCACGACTCCAACGCTGACCGCGTACTTGCCCGACCCTTCCACAGCGAATGGAACTTCCGTCATTATCGCGCCGGGCGGTGCTTTTCACATCCTTTCGATGGATAATGAAGGGATTGAGGTCGCAAAATGGCTCAATTCTAAGGGGATTGCCGCATTTGTGTTGAAATATCGACTTGCACACATCCTGACGAAGGATCCTTTTAAAGAAGTGATGGGCAAAATGCCCAATTTCAAAAAATTGGATGAGGATAATGCGTCCATCATTCCATTGGCAATGCAAGACGGCTTAAACGCTGTCAAATATGTGCGTTCTCGTGCCAAAACCATGAATTTAGACCCCAATCGCATTGGATTTATGGGTTTTTCGGCGGGTGCTACTGTTACCATGTCCGTTATTTACAACGGAACAGATGAAAATCGCCCCAATTTTGTCGCCCCTATCTATGTGTATGAAAACGCAATTCTTGGTTCAACTGTTCCGAAAGCGAAAACACCGATTTTCATGGCAGTTGCGAGCAATGATCCATTGGGATTCGTGCCGCACAGCATCCGTATTTACAACAAATGGTTTGATGCCAAACAACCTACGGAATTACATATTTACGAAAGAGGTGGGCATGGTTTCGGTATGAAAAAAACGAATGTTACAACCGATGCTTGGACGGAACATTTTGCGCTTTGGATGCAAATGCAAGGTTTCATACCTGCGCCGAATGTTGCACCGATGCAAACAGGTGAAAATGTTGCCATTGCGAATACGGATGCGGGCAAAGTTCGGGGTTACATCCATAATAACATTTTCACCTATAAAGGCATTCCTTATGCAACCGCAAAACGCTTTGAAGCTCCGAAAAAGCCAAAATCATGGACAGGCATTCGCAGTTCGATGACTTATGGCGGTGTAGCACCTTTATTAGACCCGACAGTGGCGGTCAATGACGAACTGGAATGGTTTTTCCACCACGATTGGGGTTTTCCGAATGAAGATTGTTTAAATTTGAATGTTTGGTCGCCTAATATTTCAGATGGCAAAAAACGACCTGTACTGTTTTGGATTCATGGCGGCGCATTTGTAGCTGGTTCATCCCATGAATTGCCGTCTTATGATGGTGAAAATATGGCTAAAAAAGGAGATGTGATAGTGGTTTCCATCAATCATCGTTTAAATGCGTTAGGCTTTTTGGATATGTCAGCATATGGCGAAAAATATAAATATGCTGCCAACAATAGTTTCTTAGATTTGCGGGCGGCATTGGAATGGGTCAAAATAAATATTGGCAATTTCGGTGGAGACCCCAATAATGTAACGATTTTAGGACAATCTGGCGGCGGCGGCAAAGTCAATACGTTAATGGCAATGCCCTCTGCGAAAGGTTTGTTTCACAAGGCAATTAATCAAAGTGGTTCGTTCAAAACGGCGGCTTTAGACCCAACCGTGACTCAAAAAGTGGCAGCCGAAGTTTTAAAAATATTCAAATTGGAAGCCAATCAAGCCGATAGTTTGCAAAAGGTCCCGTTACCGCAACTTATGGATGCTGCTCAAAAAGCAGCTAAAATCGTCCTAGAACAACTTAAATCCACTGGTAAATTTACATCCGATTTGGGGGTTTGGGGTCCGAGTGTCGATGGCGATTTGATTCCAAAAGAAATCATGTCCAAAGAATCCTATCAATTATCCAATCAAATTCCGTTATTGATAGGCACGACGAAGAATGAATTTATGGCATCCATAATCATGTCATTGAGTGGTGCGCCGCCCGTTACAAAAGATAAAGCACTGGAAATCATTCAAAAACAATATGGAACTAAATCAGATGCGTATTTGGAAGCCGTCAAAAAAGCGTATCCAAAAGATACCAAACCATCGGATTTGATTGATATTGATACCCATTTTCGGTCAGGCGCAGTGCTGCAAGCGAATGGCAAATCCGCTGTTGCGGGCAGTGCGCCAGTGTATATGTACCTGTTCGCATGGCAATCGCCTGTGATGGATGGCAAATTTAAGGCATTGCATTGTTTGGAAATTCCGTTTGCGTTCAGCAACATTGCGCATTGCGAAGAAATGACAGGTGGAACGAAAGAGGCTTATTTGTTATCTGAAAAAATGAGTCAAGCGTGGTTGAATTTTGCTAAAACAGGGAATCCGAATCATTCAGGTTTGCCAAAATGGGATGTTTACAATGTCGAAAAAGGGGCTACGATGTTTTTTGACAATGAATGCACGATTCAAAATCATCATGATGCAGCCTTTTTGAAAATTACAGGGCAATAAACAACACGAATTTTTGTTGTCATTCCGTAGGAATCTGGGCGTTTCCTACGGAATGACAACAAAATCCGTTTCCATCCGCCCCATCCGTTCTCCCATCGTATCGCTATTTTCCAAATCGAAAATGGCTGTTTTCGGGCGATGCGGTTTGCCCTTCAAGCATTTCATCGGGATATATTTCGTCATCGGATACTTCTTTAAAGAAAAGATTGGAAGTATCGATTCATTCTCCAAGGCATCATGATTTTAGCATATCCTTCAAAACAAGGCGGAATGGCGGTATCAATTCGACTTCCTCTTTAAATGGCATCTTGAAATTTCTCTTTTCCAAGCAACTTACCGCAACTTTTGCGTGTTTTTGATGCTACGCACCTCCAAAAAGCGCGAAACTTGCCGCACATTTTTCCACCGCTTCTTCTTGAAATTGAAAACAACAATGGTGCAGAACGTGCGGCAAGTTGTAACTTGCCGCACGTTTGGATGCGACAACTACGGTTTTTTCCCATAAACCACATCCACCAAAGCCTTCAATCCTTCTGGTTTATAAAAATAACTCAAATGGTCATTCGCAATTTCCACTTCTGTCACTGGATTTGCCCATGCTTCCTTGCCCGCAATGCTTTTCGCACTTTCGGTGCGCACCACCAAATCATTATCGCTTTTGAATAAAGATTGTTCCAAAATGTAATATAAACCTTGTGATTTCAAGTTTTCATACACTTTTTGGATGAAAGTCGTCTCTTTCGGATACGTTTTTTTTATCAATCGAGTATTGCCCGCGATGATGTGATACGGAATGCCAGGGTCACTGCCATCATTCAATTTTTTCAATAAATCAGAAGTGGGTTTCAATTGGTCAATCGTCACTTGAATATTTTTCACCAAGTAATTCGCAAATAAAGTCAAAGGAGTCATCCAAGGTTGTAATGCAGGTAATCCATTGATTGCCAACATACTATACGTTTTAATAACATCTTTTAGTTGCGTAATTTCCGTACCATTATTCGGAACGCCCAATTGAATCAAGCGCGTCACAACTTGGTTACCTTCCAATTTTTCAATGAAATAACGGCTCACCAAACCGCCTATCGAATGCGCAATAATATCCAATTTCCGACCATGACCTGCGACCAAACCAAGGGCTTCTAAACGCGCTTTCAAATCCTTCGCCGTTTCTTCAATCGGCGTGCTGACCGAATCGTAATCAAAAGTTAAAACCAATTGATAATTATCTAAAAGCGGTTTTTCTTTTTTCTTGGCGCGAATGACCGATTTCGTCATTTCGCCCGTATCGCCTACCATGCCATGTATGAAAAGAACGATATTCTCCGCCGACTCAATCGCCGATTCAATTGATTTTAAATCATTTACATACGTAAATTTTTCATCTTGATTACTTTCAAATTGCGCCATGCGCAACAACGGATATTCAAATTCGCCCGTCAATTTGCTGACAATCAATTTTTGAAACAATATTTTAACCGTTCCAAATAAACTTCTTGTTGCCACATCTTGCGCAACTTGCGGCGTATCCGTAATGTGAATCACGCCATCCACACTCCGACCGACTGGAAAATACAAACCCGATTTTTCATCATATTGCAAGGCTATTACATGGTCGTCTTTTTCAATATTTTGAATATTGATTTTCAATGGATTCGCTTCACTTAATTTGCCTTGAATCCCTTTCAATTCCAATACATTCAATGATGGTGCATTTGCCAAACCTTCATTTAAAGCCACTTTGGAACTGCCGCGCATTTTCCGAGTCGCTTTTTTAGCTCCTGATTGTTGCGCAGGCGTGTCTGCAGACAAGGTAGCCGTTGCCACAAAACCTTTGGGTGCTTGCACCGACATCCATTCCGTCAATGCAACTGCCCGATTTTGTTGCAAATAATGCTCAGGCATGGGCGAAATCAACGTATAAGGTACATCAATAACACACCAATCGGCAGTATTCAACGCCATTTGGGTCGCTTTCCCGATTCCAATCGGGCGGTCGCCCTTGATTTTTAAATCTAATTTTAAACCATCTTGATTGAAAGGGTCTGTATTCGGCTCATCGGAACTGACGAAAATACGGAAACTTTCGTCAATCTCGCTCACGCCCCAACTCAATAATTCCTCTGGAACCAACAAGGGAATATTGGGTTGATTATTGACTTCAATCAGCGCAATTTGCCCTGATTTCAAGTGTCTTTTCGGCAAATATTGGTTGGTAATCGAATAATCCACTCCAAATCCCAAAAAACTCACCCACAAAGCACGCGGACTCGTATTTTGAACGCTTACGCTAATCCGCGTTTCAACGCCCGATTCCGCTTGACGGAACACATAAGGCGCGTTCACTTCCTCTTTTGCCTCATTCGTCACCGTAACTGTAATGTATTCTTTGGGCAATTTCGTATTTGGATTTTGCAATCGTTTCCGATTATCAAAATTGGCTACCCGATCCACATCTTCCAAAAAGGCGTAAACCGCAGGCAAACTATACTCTTTCACGCGCCGAAAAAGTGGCACTTCACTCGTCAAAGTCGTCAACCGAAACGAACCATTATAAGCCCGAATCCAATAATCCGCCGTATCAGGATTTTCCACCCATTCCAATAACGGCATGCGTTGATCCGACCAGCCTTTGCGTATCAAGGCTTCCCCTGCTGCATCACTGTCCGCCGAAATGCCAATGCGCGTGCGTTGAAATTCGATGCTTTCCAATTGCACCCGATGTTGCGTATCTCGAGCCATTTCATCCGTTCCTGTTACAACAGCATGATTGACATGGACTTGTTTGGTGGTTAAAAGCGTGTCATCTGCGGTTCTGAAGGTCGCGCCCGCCGTCGGAATACCTTGTAATGCACCCGCTTTCACAATCCAACCCCAATTTTTATCAAAAGTCAATAAATAATCCTTCGCCGTTTGGGTTGCGTCATCGCCTAAAAACGATAAATTGGTTTTATTTTGAAAACCATGACCACTAAATTGAGGCGATTGCTCTTTGACCCGATTTTGCACTTTGGCATTTACGGCTTCCATCAAACTCGCATAAGTCGTGCGTCCGCCCGTCGATTCAAGAACTTCGACCAACGAATACGTGAAAACACCGCGTTGTTCACCATTGATACCATATTCTTTAGCGGTTTCATCGTCTTTCGCGGCTGCCAAATGCACATGTCGCGCCGCAGGCGGTTGAAGGCTGTTTTCACTTTTTACATATTCGGCAAAACCTAAATATTCTCGCGCTTTGACTTGCGATACCGCAGGGTCTGCCATCCGACTTTTGACCGTCAAATCGCGCGTAATCGTTCCAGAATGGCAACAATCCGTGACCACCAAAAAATGCAAATCTTTGCCGCCAGACGCTTTCCAAATCAGATAGCCCAATTCTTTATCGGCTAAATCGCGTCCTTTGGGAAGCCGCGAATCGTAACAAACCATCGTTTCGCTCATACCATCCGATTCGTCCCAAAATTCTTTGGGCGCGGGCATTTGCGAACCATGACCAGAATAGTAAAAAACGCACATATCGCCCTCTTTGGCAGCGTCGAAATGTGCAAAACCTTTGATGATACCTTGTCTTGTGGCTTTTTCGTCAAACAATTCGACGGTTTTAATAGGCAGTGCATTCGCATCTGCAAATTTTTTCAAATACTCGGAAAAGGCTCGAGCATCATTGACACAACCATTTAATTGGTGTGCAGGAATGGGATAATTGTCTATAGATGCAATTAACGCATAGATTGTTTTCATAAAATTTTCGTTTTATAGAGTTTTCTTGAACGACTGCGGTTTCAAAAAAGGACTCAAAAGTATTGCTTTAAAATCAGATGTCAAAATTTTCAAAAACATATATGAATTAAAAATTAAAAATTAAGGTATTTTCAAAATTTTAACAAAAAATTATATATTTTTGATTTACCTATAACCTTATTATAACGTCTTGTATTTGGACGGCTTTCAACCCTAAACCTATTTTAATCTATGTTAAGGAAAGTTATTATTCAAATGGCGTGTAGTTTGGTTGCCTTTGTTGGCACAACTACTTTTTCAAACACTTTGTTGGCACAAAATCTAACAGTCAAAGGACAAGTTACAGATGCTGAAACGAAAGAAACATTGCCTTTTTGCCATGTCTGGGTCAAAAGTACAAAAAATGAAACATTGACAGACATTGACGGCAATTATTTATTAACATTGCCCTTACAAACGAATAACGCTTTGGTTTGCGCTTCTATGATTGGGTACGACACGATTTGTAAAAAAATAGTTCCAAATCTGCCCGAACAAGAGATTACAATGGCACTCGGTTCTGGTACAAGTGCCTTGAATGAGGTGGTGATTTTGGCGGGTGAGAACCCTGCACATCCCATTATCCGAAATGTGGTGAAACGAAAAGATAAAAATCGAGCTACCAATTTGCCGCCTTTTCAATGTGAATCGTATTCAAAAACGGAGGTGGATTTGATTCATATTGATAAAAAATTGGGTAAATCGAAGGTTTTTCAACCTTTTAAGTTCGTTTTTGACAATATTGATAGCACTTCGGATGAATTAGCGTTTCTCCCTGTCTATATGTATGAGCAAATGGCAAATACGTATCATACGCCAGGTGATTTTAAATTGAAAAATATTCCAACCGCCGAACAAACGGTTGGCACGAATGAAAGTTTAATGGAATATGTTCGAGAAGTGGAGAATGATTTTGATATTTATGACGATTGGTTTTACTTGTTTAACAAATCTTTTGCGGGTCCGTTATCGACGAGTGCGTTTTTGTATTACGAATTTTACTTAGTTGATAGTAGCCAAATCGAAGGACATAAAAGTTATAAAATTCGATTCAAACCGCGCCGCAAAAAAGAAACGGTTTTTGAAGGCGATATGT
>JBDLWG010000051.1:0-3982 GCA_039804385.1 Bacteroidota bacterium | reverse complement strand
CAATTTGCCAAAATATTGGTATGGATCCGTATAAAGTCCCAATTCTTTGCCCAAACTCTCCGTGTATAACGCCCAACCTTCGCCGTAAGCACCATACCATAAAAATTTGCGAAAATCGGGTAATTCGGTATTTTCTTGTTGCAACGAGATTTGATAATGGTGTCCCGGAATCGCTTCATGCAAAAACAAGGCTTCATTTTGAAAATTATTGATAGCCGCCGCATTCCCTTTCGGAATCGGAAAGTAAAAAATGCCAGGACGCGTACCATCAGGCGAACCTTGATTGTACTCCGCACTCGCAGAAGCCTCCCGAAACGTCTCCGTTCGACGGACTTCAAAAGGCGTTTTTGGAGTCATATCAAACATTTTTTCCAATTGAGGTTTCATCGTTTCGTGGATTTTATTAAAATCATCAATAATTTGTTCTGGTTTTTTGTACGGCTTATTGGCTTTTCGGTCATTGACAAATTTGAAAAAAGATTTCAAATCTTTTTTATAACCCACTTCTGTTTTCACCGCTTCCATCTCAAGGCGAATCCGCGCCACTTCCTTCTGACCCAAATCGAACACTTCCTCTGCGGTCAAATTCGTAGTCGTCCATTGTTTAATCAATTGATTATACATTTCGCGCCCTTTCGGAATGTCGGAAATGCCCGCGCTCATCCGCGCTTTGGGCAAATATTTCACTTTAAGAAAATCGTGCAACTTTTTGTAATTAGGTTTCACCATTTTATCAATCATCAAAGCGTATTGCGTTTTGAAACGGTCTTTTTCGTAAGCCTCCATCGAATCATTTTTTGCCAACTTCAAAATCGGTTGATAAAAAAGATGTTTCGGAGTCAATGTTTTAAACATAGGTTCTAATTGTGGTAAAATCTTGACAACCAATGCTTTAGGCAATACATAACCAGTTGCCATGCCGCGTTCCATATTCGCAATCGCGGTATCGACCCACATCGGGAATTTTTCCACGCGTTTCATCCAATTGTCATAATCTTTCACATTTTTAAACGGCTGATTGCCATCGCCCGAAGCCAATTGCCCAAGCGTCAACGGAAAACCCCAAAATTGATTGATAGGCATGTAATGATCGTTGAAACTGAGGGCAGCCAAACTTTGGGTCAATTCCCATTTAAAAATTTCAACGCTCGTTTTTTCCGAATCATCCATTTTAGCGACATCGCTTTTTTCAATTAAACCTTGATAGCGTTTCAAAAAACGACGAACCGAATCCCGAAAAGATTCCGAAATCTCAATGGGCAATTGATCATTATAATCATTAATGCCATTTGAAGTGGCTTCCAATGGGAACAAACGCATCCGTTCCTTGTAGTAAGCGTCAAAAACATCCGTTACTCCAGAGGAGACCGCTACTTTTGGTTTTTTAGACCGATTGCAACCCATTGTTAGGATAGCTAAAAATGCGTAAAAAAACAGGTTTTTCATTGCTTCTGAACTGTTTGTTGATGAAATAAAGGCAAAGTAACGCAAATTCTTTAAAAAAAACTTATATTTGCGCGTTCAATAAAAATTTAGTCAATCACTATTTCAATCATTCCTATGATACTCCTGCAAGGCAGTGGCGGCGCGATGAGCCTGATTTTTCCAGTGGCGATGTTCGCCGTATTCTTTTTTTTCATTATTCGTCCGCAAATGAAACGCCAAAAAGAACAACAATCTTTTGCGGATTCTATTGAAAAAGGACGAGAAGTTATCACTTCAAGCGGCATTTTTGGCAAAATTATGAAAATTGAAGGACAGGTGGTTACATTGCAAATTGCCGATAAAGTCTTGATTCGCATCACAAAAAGCTCCATTTCTAAGGAAATGACAGAGGCTTTTGCCGCAAAATCGAATGAAACAGGAGTCAACGGATGATATTCGCGTGTTTTTGAAATCCGACAGGGCTGTGCTGATGTTGTGCATCGGCATAGCCTTAGTATTTTGGATTTTAAACAAAATGTCGCATTCGTTTCGCACCTACAAAAGCATTGAGATTGAATATCGGTTGCCCAAAGGCAAAACGTTTAGCGCGATTCCGATAGCACATTTGACGGCAGCGATTATTGGCAGTGGATGGGATTTACTCGGCAGGGAAAAAGTGAAAATTTTGATTCAAATGACGAATGATAGTTTTCAAATCATTGGCGGCGGGCGATTGCGGCAGGAAGTGGCGCGACAATACAATATTTCCGAAGAAATGATTCACCTCAATGTGGAACAAATCCCGTTATACATGGAGGATGAGGCAACGAAAGAAGTCTCTGTTACGCCTTTGACGAGCCTAAAATTTGTAAAAGGCTACCGACTTTCGGGCGAAGTCAGTGTAGAACCTGCCAAAGTGGTCTTGAAAGGACCGAAAAATGTGTTGGATATGATTACAACCGTTTATACCGACACGATTCGCGGCGAACATTTGAAAAAAAATCTTGAACAATTGATTCCAATTCAAATGCCGAGTCAAGTCATCAACTGTATAGATACTCGCGTGAAAGTGCGTTTAGGGATTGAAGAATTTACGGAAAAAGCCATGTTTTTGCCCTTAGTGGTTAAGAATGCGCCCGCTACATATAAGATTTTTCCTAATAAAATTAAATTAAGTTGCACGGTTGGATTGAGCCAATATAGTAATATCAACCCGTCTTTATTTGAGGCGGAAGTCGATTTGGGCGATATTGGGACCGAAAGCAGGAATAATACCGTTTCTGTCGCGTTAGTCAAACAACCTGCTTGCGTGCAAAATGTTCAATTTATGCCCAAATCCGTTGAATTTTATTTTGAAAAGTAAAAATACTTGACTTGGAACACGAAAGCGCACCTCTGTTGCGCCTCCGCGTTCCATTTTTTTTGCACATCTGGAAACATTTCAATAAATCATATTTAACCCAAATTGCGCGGCAGAGCAAATTAACTTGCGTCAAGTTTGAAACTTGACGCAAGTTTTGTGCGTTTAACTTAATTAAGTTACTTATTCAAATATTTTTTATAAAAAAATTCGATAATACCTGCGTAAGATGGAAGTCTTCCATCCTCATCTGGTTTTAAAAAATTAGTGACAATCCTTCTTTTTAAAGATTCATTTTTTTCAAAATCACTACTTTTGCAAAAGCGTTCTAACTGGTTTTGCAAATCCATTAAAACTTTTTTTCGATTTTCCATCAATTGTAAAAGATTGATGTTCAAACCTTTATCGCATTCTAAATCGCAATGTCCACAGACTTGCCCTTTGTCACAAAACGGCTTATCTTTTTTTTCGGCATAATGAGCGCAATGTAAATTCACTTTCATCTCCACTTCATTCAAGGCACATTTGGCATAAATGCGTCCATTTCTCAAATAGCTAACACCTTCCAATGTTTTGGAGGCACAAGGTTTTAAAGAAAGAGGGCGATTGCCATCACTTCTACTTGCGTCACAATGTTTATCCTTGCCATCGGAATGATACAAATGCCCTTTGCAAACCGCTAAAAGATTGTCATACTCAAATATTTTTTGAATATGACCAAGCTCTTTCAACCGCGCTCGGTCTTCCCAATGTTCAATCGTCGTTGTATGTGCATCGTCAATTCGCTGCATGCAGTAGGCACACAAATAACCCTGCTCCATAACAAGCGATGTTCGCACTACGGCTTTATCAAAAGTGTTATCATTCCAATCAGCTTTGTCTTTCTTGTCACGATAGTAGTTTTTCAAAGCATTTTTAGCTTCAAAGGTTGGTTTTTTAATAAAAAATCTCATTCTGTTGAATCGGTAAGCATTTGAAGGGTTTCCAAAATACGATTTGCAGTTTCTACATCAGGATCCTTTTTGCCTAATAATTGTTCAAGATAAACTATTTTTTGTTTTAATTTATCTATCGAACCATGATACGTTCCATTTTCATAATTATCAAAATCGGCAAATATTTCATCAATTAATTTTTGATAAAACATTGGACGGCGTTGCACTCCAAAATATTCGGCAGAAACCGTGGCTAAATCGC
>JBDLWG010000050.1:0-3465 GCA_039804385.1 Bacteroidota bacterium | reverse complement strand
TCGTCAAATTCACTGTTGTTGCAGGACAACTATTCGTTGGCGCGGCTAATGTTGGAATGGTTGGCTTGGGATTGACTGTAATCGCTATTTCTTGAATCGGACGACACGCTGCACCCAAATCTGGATTTAAAATCGCATAGACATAATACGTAATCGGTGCATTCGTTGCATTGGGAAAATCGGCACTATTCCAAGTATAAGTAGCCGTGTAATCCGTTCCATTGGTTACAGGTGTGACGGTTGCAAAAGCGGTTCCTGCGTAAATCGCTATTGCTTCAGGTCCACTTGGAGTGCCTCCTGCCATTAAATCCGTTGTGAATTTCACCAATTGAATCAAATTCGCTGTATTGCTATTGCTCTTGACGGTTATATCGGTTCCCGATACACCCGCACAAATGGTTTGGGTTGTACTTGGATTGGTTATCGTCGGACAAGGGAAAAAACCAAAATCATACGTGTGATTGGTCGAACCTGCGGCACCTGTGGTGAAGGCGATGATGGCATCGGTTCCTGTCAAGGTTGCATCGGAATCATTTTGGTCATTCCCACCGTTTGTGGTGCTATTGGCAGTGGTTAAAAAATAGTTTGGGGTCGTAATCGCCGATTGAGTGGCTGCAATACGCACTTCATACGCCGTATTCGGCAAAAGTTCAATATCCGCGCCCGTTCCAGTCCAATCCGCAGGAATGGGATGATTGGTTTTGTTACTAAAATAATATTCACCACTTGCATTGGTCGTGGTAGAAGCGATTTGAGTCGCGCCTTTCCATAACGTAACCGTTACATTACTGATAGGTGTTTCATTCGGGTCTTGAACGCCATTTTTGTTTTGGTCCAACCAAACATAATTCCCAATTTGCAAGGGTTGAGCATTGCAAAGTGCCACTAAATCGCCTAAACCATTGGCTTTGCCTAAATCGCCCGCCGCAACGACATCATCATATAAACGATACGATTGAGCTAAATTACCCGTCGTATTGGATTGCCAACGCACGCCGCCATCGAAAACAGCGGAACCCGATGGAATGGGGTCATAAACGGTTGCCACCACATTTGGAAAACCTTGAATCTGTAAGATACCGCCTAAAACAAGTTCGTCATGGGTATTGCCCACCCCGGAAACACCATTCAAAGCATAATTATAGGCATCCCCATTGTAAAATTCGCCATTGCCTGGTCCTTGTCCCGAATTTTGAGTCGCGCTGCCTGTGCCGCCGCAACGACCGTTACTTTCCAACGTCCAAGCATTGATACTGCCACACGCTCTTAAAATATCGCCTGCTGCACGGGGTTCATAATTGGTCGCTGGTAAAGCAGGATTATCAGGCGCGTATTGTCCCACTTGGTCGCCCACTCGGTCGCGGAAACCCAATATCAAATTATCTTTGTCGAAAGCCAAACTGGTTAACAATGGCTGTGGATAGACCACCGTTTGGTCTGCTGCGATGGTAGCGAAGGTCGTCCGCCAAGGTTTCCAAGCGGCTATTTGCCCCACATCATTATTGGCTTTGCCGCGTGGATAATCCATGTCCATTTGGAAAGCAGGACTTGCTCCAATCGTCATCGTCGTCGGATTGACCTCATAGACATAAGCATTGACGCTTGTTGCTGCTTGATTGCTCTCACCCGAACAGATAATGCCTACATAAAGCCGACTTTTGTAGTATTCAACGGCAAATGGACGGGCATCGCCCGCCGCACCGCATCCCGGCAAAGTGGTCGGCATGGCTACACTGCCGAGAACGGCTCCTGTTGTAGGATTCAAGGCATACAACATTCTATCTTCCAAATTCATCACGAAAAGCGAATCCTCATCATCCGAAAGATCCATCCCACCTAACGATGTTTTGCCAACCGCATCCCAAGCCGTATTACCATTGTCCACCAAATAATCGGCGGTATTATGCCGATTGGCGGTCGCATTTGGAACGGTAAACGTGCTTGTAACCAAATTGGTCGTCGGATTGATGACATAAATCGCTCCTGCATCATCTGCTGTATTCGCCGTGCCGTCCGCCCCTTTTCCAAAACCTGTATGTTTTTTGAAAAAAGAAGCAGCATACAATTTTTGCGTCTTTCTGGCATATGCCAACCCCCAAGTCGTTCCAATCTGATTGGCTTGTAGGTTCGTGGCATGGGTGGAAGGCACATCATACGTTGCGTCCGCAGCACTCAAACTGGTATTTCCAGCATTATTCGGAAACGAAATTAAAACACTGCCATTTTTATTCCCTCCTGTGATTTGATTGCCAAAAAGATAGCAACTCGTCACGATATTGGGAACGGCTTGGCAATAATCTGCAGGGTCATTCAAACCATAATTGACGGTACAACTGACGGCTGAAATGATTTGAACGTCGGTTCGACCATTCGTCCCATTGAAAGTCGGCGTATAAGGCGCAGGCACATCGGAAAATTCAATTCGCAATTTATTGGCGGCACTTGGCACAGAAGTCAGCACGCCAAACGTATATTGTCCCAACGGATTCGTGGTCGCAGTGGCAACTAACGAACCATTGCTGTCAAACGCTTTGACCGTAACTCCTTCAATACCAACGGTTTCGGTTGCATTTTTGATACCATCATTATTGAAATCGCGCCAAATAACGCCGCCCGTATGTCCAGCAATACATTGGGCTTCCAAAGCAGTGGGGAGCAAAAAAGGAAGCAATGTTACAAAGAGATGAATTGTTTTTTTGTAATACATGGTAGAAAAATTCATACTTAAATGGTTCTCCTTAAAACTTATGAATAAAAATTTAGTTTGTGTTTAAACAGATAGGCAAAAAAATCATACGATCGCTTGGCTCAATGGAGGCTGGTTTGATGTTTGCATGGGAAAAAAGCGATATTGATTTGATTGGATTTGTTTAGGTAAAAAATTACAAAACAATATTCAAAAGTGTTTTTGAAATAATTTACCGTTTTTAATATTGTTTGTTAAAACATATTGTATATTTTTTGTTTTATAAATCATTGATTAATAAATAAATATTTTATAAAAAATATTAAAAAAGACAATATATGTGACATAAATACGAGCGTTATTTTTGAAATAAAATGGGCATATTTAAACAAAAAGTCGTCGAAGGTGCAAACTTCGACGACTTTTTTTATTGAAATAGATCCTAAAGGATTGGTAAATCAAATGGAGTAGAACGTGCGTCAAGTTGCAACTTGCCGCACGTTCTACTCCATTTTTGCTTTTAAAATTTTGTTTTTGAGTTGAAATACGGATTGGTGGAAAAACGTGCGGCAAGTTGCAACTTGCCGCACGTTTTGCTCATTTTAATAAAAAAAATCTGCGAAAATCTGTACTACCGCGTCATCCGTGATTCAATTTATCGGACAACAACTGAATCAATTTTTCAATCGAACCATCTTGATGTTGATAATGGTCTGCTGGCAATTGTTTTAAGAGTTGCAAGGCAGTTGCCCATTCTTTTTGTTGAATATGTGCCAACG
>JBDLWG010000049.1:0-8375 GCA_039804385.1 Bacteroidota bacterium | reverse complement strand
CGTTCTACACCAGGAGAAGAAATCTCTAAAGTATATTCTTCTGTAAGCCAAAGGTTTACGTCCAATTCGTTCTCCAAATAGCGACTCAATTTTTGACATTGCCCCAATTGAATCCCTGTATCGGCATCCATAATGACTTCCAAAAACTTGCCATGAAGATTCACATCAATCAAAAAACACGATTGGAAATCGGGTTCTAAACATTTTTGTTCGATTAAATCGATGATTTTTTGCTCGACCATACGTATCAATTCTTTTTTTCAATTTTTTTAAAAACGAAAGAGGGATGCGCGTTACACGTCCCTCTTTTCTTGCCAAACCAATTGTGGCGCAAATATAAACCCTTTTTTTGAAATGTTCTTTTTTATTTCCAAAATTTATTTCGCGTTCCTTAGTAATTCATTCTTTTATCAGAAACATTCACATCAATTTCAATCGGATAGGGACGTTCTATTGCTGTATTTTGTTTTTTAGATGGTTTCAAATATTCCAAAAGCAACTTTTGATGCCGCAATTTAAAGGTCGAATCGCTCGAAGTCAAATGATTGACTTTCAACAATTGCAATCTTTTTTGATGTTTTTGTGCCATCAACATCGCCGTTGTATCCACCAAACGGTCTTGAAAAAGCAGCCAACCGACTATCAAAACCAAGCAAATACAACCACCGCTGACCCAAATTTCTGTTAAACTCGGCTCTTTACGTTGTTTTTCAAGGATTAAAATCGGTCGTTTTTCAATCATCGGTGGTTTTGGAATCGGAAAATCCGCAGGCAAATGAGCATCCAACAACGGTTGCAATTGTAACCAGCCACTATCTTCTAATGAATTATAATTTGTATTCATTTTGATTTATATTTATAACTGCTTGGTTTGCAGGATTTAGTAAGATTTGTTTCAAAAAAGAACGCGATTCAGTCAACGTCCTTTCAATAGTTTCATTCGTTAGATTCATGGAACGCGCAATATCTGTTACAGAAATACCTTCCACAATCCGCGCTTTTACGATTTTTTGTTGATTGGGATGCAGCACTTCCAAGAGTTGAAGCCGCGCTTTCCAATTCAATTGCGCTAAAGAGGGTTCCGTACCGCGCATATCATGCGTTTCAAAAAAAATAAAATTTAAAATTTGGGTATCATTTTGATACGCTTCACAAAGGCTTTTGTAAATACATTTTTGAATATCTTTTACAGAAACACTTTGTGTAATAAATTGATTTTCAATGACTTCTCTAAAAAAAATCATAAAACCTGCATTCACAATTTTCAACCCTTCTTGCAAATCGGGCGTGTACGCAGCCACAAGCTGCATACAATCTGCAAAATAGTTTCGATAACATTGTTCTTGCGATAAACGGTCATTTCGTCGGCAACCGAGAAAAATGACTTCATCGGTTCGTTTTTTTTGGCTCATAGTTGCTTGTTTTGAGTACATTTTAAAAATAATTCTACCTTTGCACTACCTTAGATTTGCAAAGGTAAAAGAAGATTTTTACATTTCCAAAAAAAATAAAAAATTGTTTTTTGTGACAGGCTTAAAACCAAATATTTCTATTGTCGCGCCCTTATACAATGAGAGTGAGACCTTCCCCCGCTTGGTAGAACGCCTCAATGCTTTGATGGATACGCATCCGAATCGCATCGAAATCGTCCTCATCAATGACGGTAGCAAAGACAATACGCCCGAACTCATGCGGCAACTCGCGTTGACAGACCCGCGTTATCACTGCGTTTTTTTGGCGCGCAATTATGGACATCAAATTGCCTTGACCGCAGGTTTGTCGCAAACCCGCGCAACCGATGCGATTATGGTCATTGACGGCGATTTGCAAGACCCGCCTGAATTATTAAACGAAATGTATCAAAAATATCAGGAAGGTTATGATGTGGTGTATGCAGTGCGCCGAAAACGGAAGGAAAATTGGTTCAAACGCACAGCTTACTCGACTTTTTATCGTTTTTTGAAATCCATTTCCTACATTGAAATCCCTTTGGATAGCGGCGATTTTTCCTTGATGAGTCGTCGAGTCGTCGATATTTTAAATAAAATGCCTGAAGAAAGCCGTTATATTCGCGGGATGCGCTCGTGGATTGGCTTTCGACAAACAGGGATTGAGTATGAACGCGCTGAACGTGCCGCAGGTGAATCCAAATATTCCATTGGATTGCTCATCAAATTGGCGTATAATGGCATTTTCAATTTTAGCGAATATCCGATTAAGTTTATGAAACGCATGGGGTATAGCGCGATATTTATTTCAATGATATATTTTATTATAACCTTGTTTAAAAAATTGATTTTCAATGATGTACCACAAGGTTTCACGGCTATTTTATTTGCGATTATTTTCATTGGCGGACTGCAATTGTTCTTTTTGGGCATTTTAGGCGAATATGTCTTGCGGATTTTCTTTCAAGTGAAAGGTCGCCCCCTATTCATCATCGCCGATGCGATTGAAAATGGAACGCTTTCTAAACCAACCCTTCCATAAGTTTTAAGAAAATTTTAAAGCTAAAAATGAAATAATCTTTTTTAAAATCGGTTTATTATCACTAAACTTGCATTTCCTAACAAACGTATAGTGCCTTGTGAACTGGTAGAAAACCCACCTTTTTCGCCTATATCCTTGTTAATCAATTAATTAAAAATTAAAATCATTTTTAAACAGTAACCAACCGAAGTGATGATGTTGCATTTATTGTTGTTTTTCCAGAAACCTGTTGCTGCGGCAGCAGCCGTCATTGAGACCGAAAAAAGCCTTTTTGAAATTCTTTCTGAGAGTAAATTAGGATTTCTTGTCATGCTCGCGCTCCTTGCGATGTCGATTGCTGCTGTAGCGATTTTCATCAGCCGTTATTTGACGATTAAAAAAGCGAGTGAAATTGATGAAAGTTTTATGAATAATATTCGGGCGCATGTTCAAAGTGGAAATATTGGGGCAGCACGGGCGTTGTGTCAAAAAACGGATTCGCCGATTGCGCGGATGGTCGAAAAAGGATTGATGCGGATTGGAAAACCGTTGCAAGACATTGAACATTCGATTGAAAATGTCGGGCGTTTGGAAATGTATAAATTGGAAAAAAATATTAATATTTTGTCGATTATCGCAGGTGTCGCGCCCATGTTTGGGTTTTTAGGGACGATTGCGGGGATGATTCAGACGTTTGGACAACTTGCAGGTGCGACCAATCTAAGTATTGGGGCGATTTCGGGTGGTATTTATGTCAAAATGTTTACATCTGCGGCAGGTTTGATTGTGGGCATTTTCGCTTTTGTCGCTTACAGCTTTTTAAATACGATGATTGACCGCATTTTGAATCGCATGGAAACTTCCACTTTTGAATTTTTGGATTTTTTGCAAGAACCAGCCAATTAAAACGGGCGTTTCAAATAAAACAAAATGGCTATACGACACCGCGAAAAAAGAGCTGCTGCCGAAGTCAATATGTCTTCTATGACGGATATTATTTTCATGTTATTAATATTTTTCATGTTGACTTCTACTTTGGTGAAATTTTTTGGTTTTGAAATCCCAGAATCGGATTCGCGCACCAATACGCCCGTCAAATTGACCGTTAATATGGAAAAATCGGGCAAAGTGACGGTCGGTGATAGGAATATTGCGTCGATGAGCGATTTGGAAAAAGAATTGCGGAATGCAATTTCCATTTCACAGGAGGCGGGAACCATGCCGACTGTGACGATTGCGGCGGAAAAAGGCGTGCCTTTTGGCGATGTTACAAAGGTGATGACCGTTTGTAATAATCTAAAAGCTGTTACTAAAATCGCTACGGAACCAAAAGATTAGATTTTTAAATCAAGCGTACCGTTTGGAGGGTTTGAAACCCTCCAAACGGTTATATGAATTTATATTTAATTGATAATCAATTATTTATCGATTTAAATTAAATAATGATAAAAAAAATATTTCATTCTTGATTCAAATCATGTGAAAAATTAACCGACACTGCATCATGAATTTAAGAAAACGAAAGGAAATTAGTGGTGAAATGGGTATGCAATCCATGACGGATATTATATTTATTTTGCTAATGTTTTTTATGATGACTTCGACTTTGGTACATCCGAGTGCGCTCAATTTGTCATTGCCCGCGAGTCCGAAATCGTCCAAAAAACCAATCGTCACCAAAGATAAAATGGATGATGTGGCGATTACCGAAACAGGGAGTTTCTTGCTGAACGGCAGAACGACTCCGATAGAAACGATTAAAAGCACTTTGAAAGCCAATCGCGCTAAAAAAAGTGATTATATGATAACCGTTTCCCCTGATGTGAAAGCACCTATCGAACATGTGGTAACGATTTTGGATGTGACGCAACAAATGGATATTAATTCGATATTGCAAGCCGAATCGAATTAATCATTCCATATCAATTGTTTATAGATTAAATTTGATAATCATGGATAGACAAACTGAAGAAAAAAATGATATTCGCGGTTCTGTGACGAGTGTGGCGGTGCATTCGCTGTTGATGCTACTGGTGTATCTGTTGCCAAATGTGGAAATCCCGCCGCCGCCGTCTGATTCGATTATTCAAGTGGAATTGCCCAAAGAGAAGGATTTATTGGGTGGTGGACCCGCTTTGGGTTTGAAGGAACAGGGGCAAGGTAAAAAGGCTTCCGCAGGTAAACCCGACCCAAAAGCGGGAAATGCCGCGCCAGAACCAACGCCTGCACCGCCCAAACCAGCAGAAATACCGAAACCAACGCCTGCAAAACCTGTGATTGCAGCAAAACCGACTCCGCCAACCCCTGCACCTGTCAAAAAAATTGAGACGGAAGACCCGAATGCCGTAGCGATTCGCCGTCAACAAGAGGATGCAAAACGGAAAGCGGAGGAGCAAAAATATCAAAAAGAGGCGGCTGACCGTGAAAAACGCCGTCAATCGGAGCTTGCAGCGGCAGAAGCGGCGGCGACTGCAGCGACTGCGGCGGCTCAAAAAGCAGCAAGTGATAAATTTAAAAACCGGTTTCCCGGAAAAAATGGTACTGGTACAGGCGGCGGCACGAATGGCGGCGGTGGTACGGGAGATGGCAGAGGCAATACGGGAAAACCCGGCAATCAAGGCAGTCCTGACGGCGACCCCAATTCCAGTGTTTTGACTGGCGTAGGCAAAGGCGCGGGGGTCGTGAATGGTTTTGGAGGCAGGGGCGTTCGCGCTGCACCGAAATTGGATGAGCAATCTCAGAAATCGGGGAAAGTGATTTTGGATGTTTGTATTGACGAAGATGGTAATGTGTTGAGTGTCAAATTCAATTCGCGGCTCTCCAATACGCCTGACCCAGAATTGCAACAAGCCGCTATCACGAATGCTAAACAATATAAATTTGTGGCAGGCGGCGTTGATAAACAATGTGGAACGATTACTTATAATTTTATTGTAAAGTAACAACGTGATAAAATTTAAACCAAACGTCGTAGATTTTAAACAATCTGCGGCGTTTTTCATTTTAAGGTTATGATGAATTATCAACAAACTATTGATTATTTGTATGCACAATTGCCTATGTTCCAACGAATTGGAACGGCTGCTTTTAAAAAAGATTTAACGAATACATTGGCATTATGCGCAAGATTAGACAATCCGCAACATGCTTTTCCAACCATTCATGTCGCAGGGACGAATGGGAAAGGTTCTGTTTCCTTTATGTTGGCGGCGATATTTCAAGCGGCGGGTTATAAAACGGGATTATATGTTTCGCCGCATTACAAAGATTTTAGAGAACGGATTCGGGTGAATGGGGAATACATTTCAAAAAAATACATTGTTCAATTCGTTGAAAATCATAAAGTTGATTTTGAAACGATTCAGCCTTCTTTTTTTGAAATGACGGTTGCTTTAACCTTTGATTATTTCCGTTCTGAAAAAGTGGATATTGCTATCATCGAAACAGGATTGGGCGGAAGGTTAGATTCGACTAATATTATTTCGCCATTGGTGAGTGTCATTACCAATATTAGTTTTGACCATATGAATTTATTGGGTGATACGTTGCCACTCATTGCAGGTGAAAAAGCGGGCATCATCAAACTCAATACGCCTGTCGTCATTGGCGAAGAACAGGCAGAAACGCGTTCCGTTTTTGAACATAAAGCATTGGAAATGAATGCGTCACATGTTTTTGCAAGCCAACATTTCCATTGCAAAAAAACGGCAAGTGATGGTTTTGAAACCGCTACTTTTGATGTTTTCAAAGATGACAAATTGGTTTATGCTGGTTTAAAATTGAATACAATCGGTGATTATCAAAGTAAAAATCTTGCAACGGTTTTGCAAACGATAGAAGCTTTGCCCGCGAGTTTCAAAACAAAAATAAAGGATGCTGCGATTCGAGACGGTTTAGAACATTTGAAAAAATGGACAAAATTTATTGGTCGATGGCATGTGATTGGTCAAAATCCAATGATTATTTGCGATTCTGCGCACAATGAAGGGGGCGTACAGTTAGCAATGTCCCAACTGAATCAATTGATTTACAATCAATTACATATCGTAATTGGTTTTGTAAGTGATAAAGATTGGCGCAAAACGATGTCTTTATTTCCGAAAAATGCGATTTATTATTTTGCCAAAGCGAATATTCCAAGAGGTTTGGATGCCAAAATATTAGCGGAAGAAGCTGGAAAATTGGGTTTTCATGGAAAATCATATCGTTCTGTGCGCATTGCCTTAGCGCAAGCGCGGCGGCGGGCGGCGGTAAATGATTTTATTTTTGTAGGCGGCAGCATTTTCATTGTGGGAGAAGTTATTTGACAAAACGACAACGCGCAGGTGTATAATAAATTTATCGACTACAAATTTGTTATAAATAATCGAAGTGAAGAATCAACAAAAAGAATATCAGCTAAAATGTTGATTTTCAAGGTAGTATAACGTTTGGAGGGTTTCAAATCCTCCAAACGTTGTGGTCGATTATTTAACATTAAGATTTTTTAGGTATAAATTTGTCTTTTTCGCGCTCAATCATATCCTTTTCAGCCAAATATTGTACCGTTTGAATCACTTTGGAACGGTCTTTTCCAGCAAACGCATCTACAATTTCTTTAATAGACAAAGGCGTGTAAGCAATTAACTTTAAAATTTTATGTTTTAAAATATCCAATTCTGAGCTGGTTAAAACGTTTTTTTGCTTGTTCAAACAAACATCGCAAACACCACAATTGCGGGTTTCTGCCTGTCCAAAATATTCCAACAATTGCCGACTGCGACATATTTCCATTTCTGCATATTCGATTGCTTTTTTGACGCGGTGCGTTTCGCGTTTTTTCCGAAACATATAGCGCGACCAGTCAATTGTTAACCAATTTTGGTCTGCCCGTTCCCTTACGAAAGTCAATTGCGGCTTATCTTTTTTGCGGCGATAATCTATAATTCCATCTTTATGGAGGTGCAATAAACTTTTTTCAACGACTTCTATGGGCAACTTTGCGAAAGAAGCCAATTTATATTCGTTTATATTGGAATAATTCGTTGCAATACCTTGATTTAAACGCAATAAACCTTGTAAAATTTTGTCAATGGCTGCCCCATTTTTGAGTTGATAATCATACAAATGCTGTCTTTCTACCAAAATTTTCAACGTAGATAGTTCAAAAGCACTTTCAGAGACGCTCAACCATCCATCTTGTTCCAAAATTTTAAAACAAGCATAGGCTTTCATCACCTCAAATCCATATTTTTCACAAAATGTAACTAATTCAAAATCAAAACTTTCACCCAATCCACTACCAACAGGCATTTGATAATAATTGCCCACTGCGGCATACACCCGTCGGATTTCTTTCATTTCAGGAAAATCAACTTCTAATTGTTTTTCCAAACCAATGGCATCATTTTTATCATACAATAAAACAGCATATGATTTTTTACCATCACGCCCTCCCCTACCCGCTTCTTGAAAATAGGCTTCAGGCGAATTAGGCAAATCCATATGCACGACGGTTCGGACATCAGGTTTGTCAATGCCCATACCGAAAGCATTGGTAGCAGCCATAATACGTATTTCATTATTAATCCATGCGTCTTGTTTGACAGAACGTTCATCGGGCGTAAGTCCTGCATGATAAAAATCGGCTAAGATGCCATGTTTTGTTAAAAACTCCGCAATTTCTTTGGTTTTGCGGCGGTTTCGAGCGTAAATAATGCCACTTCCTGGCACTTTTTGCACGATTTCCAACATTTTACTGTCTTTATGTTCGGCATGCCGCACCACATACGACAAATTCGGGCGACTAAAATCTTGTCTAAACACAGCTGAATTTCTGCGAAACTCTAATTTTTTTTGTATATCTTCAATCACATCTATCGTCGCAGTCGCAGTCAAGGCTAATATTGGAATGTTTTTAAACGCAG
>JBDLWG010000048.1:0-4491 GCA_039804385.1 Bacteroidota bacterium | reverse complement strand
CGACATCGCCGATGCTAATCGGTAGGTGATTATGCCAAAACAAAACCATTTTTTCTCGAATATTGCGGTCTTGATTCCACATCAAACCCATCCACCAGCCGCGCAACGACTGCAAACGCGGATATTGATTGTTGGAATCAATGGGACCATTTTCGTTTTTCGCGAGAATAGGTTTCGGAAACCTTGAAGGTTTCCGAAACATACGCTCTTTACCAAATAAGATTTTTCTATTTAAAACAACCTGCGTAACATGAGCTACTAAGTTTGTTATTTCAAATATATTTAAAAATCGTCCAAAGAATCTTATAACCTGCCAAAATCGTCCCGCGTACCGTTCCCGAAATCTTGGAAATGCCGACACGCCGCCGATATTGTACCGCCACTTCCGTACAGCGCAACCCTAATTTAGCCGCTTTGACCTGCATCTCCACCGTCCAACCAAAATTTTTATCCTTCATTCCAATTTTTTGCAACGCCGCATACGTAATCGCTCGAAACGGCCCTAAATCGGTAAAATGATACCCATAAAACCATCGAATCAAGGTCGTTGCCAACCAATTGCCAAAAATTTGTTGGGGCTGCATCGCACCGCGTTCCCGATTGCCCAACGCACGAGAACCGATCACCATGTCGAACTGATTGATTATCAAGGGTTCTACGAGTTGAAACAGTTCTTCGGGATGGTCTGAATAATCTGAATCCAGAAAAACAACGATGTCAGGCAACACTTTTTGTTGGTGAATCCAGTCTAAGGCTTTCAAACAGGCA
Organism: Bacteroidota bacterium; assembly: GCA_039804385.1. GTDB lineage: Bacteria > Bacteroidota > Bacteroidia > Chitinophagales > Saprospiraceae > JAAFJT01. The sequence continues at coordinate 3,723 of JBDLWG010000048.1, read as the reverse complement.
TTGCCGTAACCCCGTTCCCGTTGAAAAACGACGGTTGCACCATGCGTTTGCGCCACCGCGCCCGTTCCATCGGTTGAGTTATTATCGCAAACCACGATATGACGCACTAAGGCGCGAGGAATGTCGTTCAAGACCAAAGCAATCGATTTCGCTTCGTTGTAGGCGGGCATCACCACATCAATTATTGGCATAAATGTAGATTTTCAAAACAAAGGAACAAAGTTACAAATCGCAGTTCGTAACTTTGCGTTTTTTGTAAAAAAAGCAAAATCATTCAAAATCAATGGGTATAAAAAACGTTTTGTTGTTAATTTTAACAATTACCACCTTATTTGTCGCTTGTCGCAAACAGGAAAATTTCATCACCGATACTGGTGCAAAACTCACTTTTTCGCAAGATACGTTGCGATTTGACACGGTTTTCACCGCAATTGGGTCTGCAACCCGTTTTTTCAAGGTCAAAAATCCACATGCACGACCGATTCGCATCACTAAAATCGCATTGAGCAATCAATCAAATGCAACTTTTAACTTAAATGTCGATGGGATTTCAGGTCGTTCTTTTGAAAATGTGGAAGTGCCGCCGAATGATAGTATTTACGTTTTTGCAGAAGTGACCGTGAATCCAAATGCGCCTTTGAGCATCAGCCCCTTTGTGATTACGAATGATGTCGTGTTTGAAACCAATGGCAATATTCAAAAAATTGTTTTAGAAGCATGGGGACAAAACGCCAATTACATACCGAGTCGATTTGGAAAAGGCAGTTTTACGGAATTGGATTGTCAAGGTTCGACGGTGGTTTGGGATGATAAAAAACCATATGTGATTTACGGTATTTTGTTTGTGAGCAATGGGATTTTGCGGATTTCGGCGGGGACGCGGGTGCATGTACACGGCGGTTTTAGCAAAAATCCGAGCCTCGGTTTGTACAATGATGGTCGCATTTACATCCTGCCGTCTGCGCAATTGAAGGTGGAAGGCACTCGCGAGAAGCCTGTTATTTTTCAAGGCGACCGTTTGGAAACGGAATTTAAATCCGATGCAGGGCAATGGAGTGGACTCATTTTATATCGCGGAAGTGTTGGTAATCAATTGACACACACGATTATTAAAAATTCAAAATTTGGCGTATATGTTGATTCTGCCGCGACTTTGAATATGCAGTACAGCCAAATTTTCAATACCGAAGGTGCGGCATTAATTGGTTTTCGGGGAAATATGACGGCGCAAAATTGCCTTTTCCACAGCAACGGCGGCGGCACTTTGAATACCTTATATGGTGGAAATTACGATTTCACGTATTGCACGATGGCAAATTTGGGAACCACCAGTCCTGCCTTGAATTTGGGCAATTCGTATTGTGCGGCGGTCGATGAGCAGGGCAATTGTACGCGCCGTCCTGTGTATGCGTTGAAAGCAAACTTTACGAATTGTTTGATTTATGGCAACAAAGAAGATGAAATTGCTTTCGCCAATGCAAGCAAACCCAACAATTTCGACTTTTTGTTTAAAAATTGCATTGTTCGCGTCAAAGATTTGACTAAAACGGAAAACACACCCGATTTTTTTACCAAGTGTACGGATTGCATCAATGCGCCGAGTGGTTCAAAAGTGTTTAAAAAGACAAGTGATTCTAATTTTCATTTAGATACGCTGTCCATTGCGTTCAAAAAAGCAAAACCTGTTTCAAACATTTTGGATGATTTAGATGGCAAACGGAGAGATGTGAATCTGCCTGATATTGGCTGTTATGATTTTCCAAATCGTTGAATAGACAAAAATAATACAGACTAAAATGTTGATTTTCAAGGTACTATAACGGTTGGAGGGTTTGAAACCCTCCAACCGTTGTTGTCGATTAGTTAGCATTAACTAAACTATTCATAAAAAAAGGGTTTCTTTGTAACTTTGCTTTCGTTTGTGCCTAAAAAAAATTAAAACAATGGACTTCTTAATACGTATTTCAATTATAATCAATCTTTTAACTATCATAGGTTGCGCCAATATCGTTCCGCCAACAGGTGGCAAAAAGGATATGATGCCACCCAAAATCGTGCAAGCGCGGTCAACACCTAATTTGCAAACCCATTTTAAAAAGCAAAATATTGACCTAACTTTTAACGAATGGTTGAAATTAGAGGATGTTTATAATCAAGTGGTGGTGTCGCCGCCTTTGAATGAGCGTCCTGAAGTCACCTTAGATGGGAAAACGGTGCATTTTAAGTTTGCAAAAGAGGAAGTTTTGCGCGAAAATGCCACTTATACCATCAATTTTGGCAATGCCGTGAAGGATTTTACGGAAGGAAATCCTGCGGAAAACTTGCGATTTGTGTTTTCGACAGGGGCGATTTTAGATTCGTTGCCGTTTCGGGCGCAAGTGGTGGATGCCGAAAAAGGCGAAATCATGGAAAATGTCTTGGTCATGTTGTATGATAATACAGCGGATTCGGTGGTGCGCAAAATCAAACCGTTCTACTTCGCTCGAACCAATAAATTGGGCATTGCCCAAATCCAAAACATAAGAGTAGGAAAATTCAAGTGTTTTGTATTGAAAGACAATGATTTAAACTATCTTTTCAATCAAGATAATGAAACCATTGGTTTTCCTGATACCTTGGTGACGCTGCCGCAAAACGATACGAGTGGCATCAAAATTAGGGCTTTTGACCCGATTCCAAAATTGCGTTTAAAAAATAAAGAAACGAATAGCTATGGTTTTGTGAAATTTAATTTTACAGGTGACGCACATAAAGCAAAGATTCGTTGGCAAGAGGGCGTTTCAAAAGTGTTATTGGATTATGGAAAAGAGGCTGGAAAAGACTCGGTTCGCCTTTGGTATGACCATTTATCAGATGCGGCATGGTACGCGTACACGCAGACCGACACGAATAAAATCGATACGATTCGCGTAAAACCCAACTCCAATCGGGCTGATTTTTTGAAAAAAAATAAATTAATCGCTACCTCTATCAAACAAAAAGTAGTAAATGAGCCAGTCTATCCATTGCCTGTACATCCATCGAAAACACATATCATTCGATTCAATCATCCGATTTGGAACGTCGATACATCCAATATTTTTATTACAGATACGTTCTCTAAAAAACAGCCTTTTCGATGGGAACGAGATTCATCGCAACCAACCATTTTGCATTTAAAACTAAAAACCGCTTGGGTAGAGGGCATGAAATATCAAGTACACTTGTTGCCGAATGCGATTACGGATTTATTTGGCTTGAAAAATGATAGTTTGCAACAAAATATAGTCATTCAAAATCGAAAAGAATTAGGTGATATTCAATTGAAAATCAAAGGTTTAGACAAAAATAAAAGTTATATTATACAAGTTTTAACGGGCGGTAATCTTTTGGAAGTGCAATTTTTCGTGGATAAAGTGGTCTCTTTTGAAAAGCGGATTGAGGCAGTGAATCCAGATAATTATACCGTTAAAATCATCGAAGATTTAAATCGAAATCGCGTTTGGGATACAGGCGATTATGATTTAAAAAGACAGCCTGAACGTATTTTTTGGAAAAAATTGGAACAATTACGCTCTAATTGGGAGTTAGAAGCGGATATTTTATACGAAATTAAAAATTAATATGAAATTGCAAGCCAGTAATTTGGTCAAAATATATGGCAAACGCCAAGTCGTTACCGATGTTTCTTTTGAAATCAATACCGGAGAAATTGTCGGACTTTTGGGTACGAATGGCGCGGGT
>JBDLWG010000047.1:0-21705 GCA_039804385.1 Bacteroidota bacterium | reverse complement strand
GGCACTCCACCGTGACATTCGCAGGGACACCTGCTAAAACGGGCGCAGTACGGTCTTCAACCGTAATGATTTGAACGCCTGTCGTCGTATTTCCACAATTATCGGTGGCAACCCAAGTGCGAGTCAACGTATAGCTATCCGCACAATTCCCTGTGCCATTCGCTCGCGTTTGGTTATACGTAATCGTAATGTCGGCATCGCAATTATCGGTAGCCGTTGGACGCGCTACTTCAGGCAGGAGGTTACACTCAACGGTCGTGTTGGCAGGCACGCCTGCTAAAACGGGCGCAGTGCGGTCTTCGACCGTTATCGTTTGAACCCCTGTCGTCGAGTTCCCACAGTTATCCGTGGCAGTCCAAGTCCGTGTTAACGTGTAGCTATCCGCACAATTCCCTGTGCCATTCGCTCGCGTTTGGTTATAGGTAATGGCAACCTGATTATCACAATTATCCGTAGCGGTCGGTTCGGCAACTGTAGGCAGTTGATGGCACTCCACCGTAACATTTGCAGGAATGCCTGCTAAAACTGGTGCAACTCTGTCTTCAACGGTGATGACTTGAACGCTCGAAATCGAATTTCCACAGTTATCCGTGGCAACCCAAGTGCGTGTTAATGTGTATCGGTCTGCGCAATTGCCTGTCCCATCTGTACGCGTTTGATTATACGTAAGAGTCACATTATTATCACAATCGTCTATCGCTCGCGGAGTAGCCACTACTGGAAGTTGATTGCACTCCACTGTCACATTGGCAGGCACTTCCCATAAAGTTGGTGCCGTTCTGTCTTCCACAGTCACTTTTTGCGTCGCAGTTTGCGTATTACCGCAAGCATCTGTTGCCGTCCAAGTTCTTGTTAAAATATAGCTATCTGCACAACCAGCATTGCTGCGAGTCGTATCTTGACGATAGGTAATATTGACGTTATTATCACAATTATCAGTGGCTATTGGTGTCCCTGCTGTTGGAATAGCACTACATGCCACTGTAATATCAGTTGGTATATTGGTTAGAATTGGTTTTACCGCATCTCTAACGGTGAATTTTGCAGTCGTTTGGGTTCTATTGCCGCAATCATCTACTACTGTAAAGATAACCGTTGCTGTTCCCGTTTCGCCACATTCGTTTGATAAAGTAGTGAAATCATTCGTCCAAGTCACGGTTAAAGCACGATTATCTCGAACGATTGCGCCACCATGATTCGCTAACCATGCTTGCAAAGCGGTTCTATTCCCACTTCCATCACATTCTACAGTCGTGTCTTGGGCAGGGCGAATGACTATTGGTGCGGTTACATCCTTGAAACCTGCATCAATACTATCATTGGAAATACCACTCCATATCGTAATTGAATCGGTTTTACCTGTATTATCCACATCGCTGTCTATCGCTCTATTCGTACCCGCATTTTTGGACGCATAAACTAAATTTGCAATACCAGTAGGCATTCCAAACGTCAATACATAACGTCCTGGCAATACATTACTGAATTGGTATAAACCAGAAGCATTGGTTGTTGTCGTGCGCGTGATTGAATTACCTGCACCATCAATGCCTGATAAAGTCACGGTTACGTTTTCTAAACCTGCTTCTCCTCCATCTTGCATGCCGTTATTGTTACAATCCAAGAAAGCTAAATCGCCCAAAGTCGTAGAACGAACCATCCCTGCATCATAAGTCAAATTCGTTTCACCTGAAACCAAGTTTTCTCGAATCGTTTCACCTGTCGTTACATCCGCATCCGAATCTTTGCTGTCATCGCCGCCTCTATCTTTGGATGTAAATTCAAAACCAGCAGGGCGTACAAACGTAATCGTATAATCTCCTGGTGTTAAATTTTCAAATAAGTATTTGCCATTGGCATCGGTCGTTGTCGTTAAAGTGACAGCCGTTCCATTACCTGTTGTGCCCGTTAATTTAACGGTGATATTTGGAATGCCTGTTTCACCTACATCTTGAATCCCGTTACCATTCAAATCTTCCCAAACATAATCACCTATTTTCGTATTTGCTAAATCAATAATACCCGCGTCAATCGTCCAATTCGGTTGACCGCTTACTAAGGTTATTGGAGCCGTAATGCCCGTTGTTACATTTGCATCGGAATCTTTCGCATCATCACTACCTTGGTCTTTGTACGTGAAACCAAAACCTGTTGGTAAATCAAATTTAACCGTATAAGTTCCTGGAAATAAGTTTTCAAACAAATATTTGCCATTGGCATCCGTCGTTGCCGTCAAGGTGACAGGTGTTCCATTCCCTGTTGTGCCTGTTAAAGTGACTGTAACACCTGATTTGCCTGTTTCATTTGAGTCTTGAAGCCCGTTTCCATTTAAATCAATCCATACATAATCCCCAATTTTTGTATTTGCCGCATTGATTAAACCTGCGTCAATTGTTAAATTGGTTTCGCCTGGTCTCAATACAACTGTTACTTGACCCGTCGTTCTATCGGCATCTGAATCTTTCGCATCGTCACTGCCTTGATTTGGATACGTGAAAACATAACCTGTTGGCGTGATGAATTTAATGATATAAGTACCTGGTAATAAACCTGTTATGCTGTAACTCCCATCTGCATTGGTGGTGACAGTGCGCGTTACAGGATTGCCATGGATATCCGTTCCTGTTAATTCAACCCGAACGCCGCCAATTCCTGATTCATTAGGGTCTTGAATGCCATTGCCATTTAAATCTTCCCAAACGAAATCGCCAATTTTTGTATTGAGGTCAATCAAACCCGCATCGATTGAGAGATTCGGTTGACCACTTACTAAAGTAATAGATGTTGTTACACCTGTTACAATATCTGCATCGGAATCTTTCGCATCATCGCCACCACTGTCTTTCGGCGTGAAACTGAAACCTGTTGGTAAATCAAATTTAACCGTGTAAGTTCCAGGAAATAGGTTTTCAAACAAATATTGACCATTTGTACCTGTCGTTGTCGTCAAAGTCACAGGCGTTCCATTACCTGTTGTGCCTGTTAGCGTCACCGTAACACCCGCTTTGCCTACTTCACTTCCGTCTTGAACACCATTTGCATCTGCATCAATCCATACATAATCACCGATTTTAGTATTTGCTGTATTGATTAAACCAGCATCAATCGTCCGATTGATTTCGCCTGAACCTAAGGTAATGGTTACTTGTCCTGTCGTTCTATCGGCATCTGAATCCTTGGTATCATCACCTCCTTGATTTGGATACGTGAAAACATACCCTGTTGGTGTGATGAATTTAATTGTATAAGTGCCTGGTAATAAAGCGGTTATCTCATAACTGCCATCTGCATTGGTGGTAACAGTCCTTGTTACAGGATTTCCATTAATATCCGTTCCTGTTAATTCGATGCGCACACCGCCAATTCCTGGTTCATTAGGGTCTTGAATACCATCTCCATCCAAATCTTCCCATACAAAATCACCAATCGAACCATTACACCATTGCACTCGCGCCTCTGCGCCTGTACCTGAGACGACAATACATTTACCATTTGCTAATGTATTCAAAGCATCCATCCGAGTTGTACCCAACTGTATTAGATTGATATTGAAATAGTTAACATCTGAAACCGTATTATTATAAATAAAACCATAAATTTTATAAACACCTGCTGTTGTCACCGTGAAAGATGGCGTAGTACTTTTTTGAACAATCACACCCGAACTATCCGCCAATAAGTAATTGATTACATAACCAATCGGTAAAGTAGGATTTGTCGTTTGCGTTGCTGAAATAATTCCATTCGGCAAACAAACCGTTCCATTCGCAATCGTCAAAACACCTGCATCGGCGGTTCCAGTATTGACGGTAATGACTTGCGTTTTAGTATCTTTATTACCACAAGTATCCGTTGCCGTCCAAGTCCGATAGACATGATACACACAACCCGAATCTCTGGTTTCTGTAAGCGTAATACGCGGATTTGGGTCGCAATTATCGGTTGCATGGACACCACCTACCCCTATTTCAGGAATTGTTGGCAACGTACCTGCTACCGTTACATCCGCAGGAATACCTGTCAATACAGGTTTCGTTGTGTCTTTCACCGTAATCGTTTGAGTACGCGCTACCGTGTTGCCACATTTATCGGCGATAGACCAAGTTCTAAATATTTGATAATCAGCACATCCCGCAGTCGGATTGGGATTCGTACTGCAACATTTGCGCGTAACAACATTATCCAAAGTCATCCCTGCATTGGGATTACCCGTTACATTATTATCTGCTGTAATATAAAATTTATAAGTACCTGCACTGGGCGCGTTCCAAGTGTAACAGATGTTTTGCCAGTTTAAATCGGTAAATGAATTGCTCGTTGGCAACCATTGTGCATAGACTGTAGCAAAGTAAATACCATTGCGTTCTACTTCGATGGAGACATAAGCTGGGCTTTGTGCCACAGGAGTTGGGCTACTTCCTTTTGTGGTCCATGCTGCCGCGTCAAAACAAATTTCAACGCATTCATTATTGCCTAAACTTAAAGCCGTCTTGCTCACCACACAATACCCGCCTATCGTGCCGCCTAACCAAATGAATCTATCACCTTCTGGATTGTTAATCGTATTATTATTGTCATAAACCCATAAACCTGCCCCACAATTATTGTTTGGACAAGTATAACCCATACCCCAACCAGGAATTGTCCCACTGTTGTTTTGTAAAGTACGGGCTGGGTAGCCTTCAAAATTTTGGCTAAAAGATTGACCATTGGTTTGTTCAAAACCTGGATTTTGTTGCAAATTCGTATTACTACATGTTGAATACCGTTGTGTAAAACGAGCTGTGGCGGCTACGCCACAATTATCCGTAAAAGTAGGTGTCCCTGCCACAGGAATCGCCTCACAACTGACGGTTACATCCGCAGGAATCGTCAAAATCGGTTCAATCGTATCTAAAACTGTTATAATTTGTATCTTCGTTGTTTTCAAACCACAAGCATCCGTTGCAACCCATTTGCGGGTCAACGTATAATTTTGGTCGTAACAAGAGTTATTATTCGTCTTTGTAGAAGTTTGCGTATAAACAATATTGGGATTCGCACCACAATCGGTTGCTGTCAAAATCGGTGCAGTCGGTACGCTATCACAACGAACGGTAATACTTGCAGGTACGTTCAAAATCACAGGCGGCATGGTATCTAATACCGTCAAAACTTGAATCCCTGTCGTAATGCGATTGTTACGGTCTGTTGCAACCCATTTCCGCGTCAAGGTGTAACGATTCGAGCAAATGCCATTCGTACGCGTTTGGGTATAAACCAAACTTACATTATTATCACAAGCAGAAGTAGCCCGCACATCGGCAGGCGCAGGCACTGAATCGCATCGAACGGACGCGCTCAATGGCAAATTTTCTAACTTAGGGGCAGGACAAGTCGTGAAACCAATATCATAATGATGCTGCATGGTTCCAGGTCCACCAGTCATTACCGCGATAAATGGTTTTCCATTAAAACAAGCTAAACCACCTGTAGTCGTTCCATCCGAATCAATTTCATCTGCATTCGCACCCGTAGCCGCATTCGTAGCCGTTACGCTAAGACTATCAAACAAGAAACCATTGCGATATTGATTATCCGTTCCAAAAACAAGATAGTAATTGGTATTGGGCAACAAATACGAACCATTTAAAACATTATTATTAAAATAATATTGACCATTAACATCCGTGATTACGGTTGCCAAGGAATCACAAGCCGCATTAAATAAAGTGACTTTGATACCTGCAAGTCCTGCTTCATTAGGGTCTTGAACCCCATTTCCATTCAAATCTTTCCAAACGTAGTTACCAATCTCATTCGGTGCATCCGCACAACCTACTTCAATATCCCCAAAACCATTCGCTTTTCCAAACTGACCTGAAGCAACTGTATTCGGAATCAAATTGTAATTTTCAACCCTTGCACCCGTATTATTATCCAACGCAAAAACACCTTGTGAGTAAACCGTCAAAAAGTCATAACCAGGTGTGTAAATGCGGTCTTTGCTTGGCAATACTGCCAACGTTCCAAAACTCGCACTTGGCGTAATATTGGAACGATTGCCATAATAATACTGACCTGCCGTTCCATTAGAAGGCAATCCATAACCGCTATTCGCACCCGCAGTCGTTACACCTCCACTGGTACCATTGATTTCCATATCATACAAACCTGTATTCGGATTGTAGGCAGCTCTATAAATATCGCCTTGGGATTCATAACTCAACAACGTTTGGTCTCCCGCTATTGGTTTGCCTGCCATATGACCAAATTGGTCACCCGCCATATCGCGCAAACCAATAAGCATATCATTGCCATCAAATTCAATATCTGAAAACAATAAATGTACATTATTCACATAAGCGTAGGCACTCGTATCAGGATTGACATACGGCTGCCAAGGAAACCAATACGCGGAAAGCGAACTACCGCCGCGCTGCATGTTGGCATACAATACTTGTTTCCAAGTCCCTGTATTCGGATTCAACTCAAAAACATAGACTTTCGCACCACCGCCGCAACCAAAGCAAGTTCCTAATTCACAACTCGCACCAACATACACTTTTCCATTGCGATATTTTACCGCAAATGGGCGAACACTATTGGCAACATTGCCTGAACCATTGCTACAAGTGGGCGAAACAGAGCCTGCTGGAAAATTCCAAATTCGAGCGGTACCCGCACTTGGATTCCCTGTTTCCAATTCGTATAATTTTTTATTATAAGCATTTAAAACATATAATTTTTCGCCATCATCGCTGATGTCAATATCACCAATACCCACTTTGCCAACCGCATCATACGTATTTATGTCATTGAACCAACAAGCAAAATTACTCATGCCCGTACCCGAGTCAGGACACGTTACCGTATTGCCGAAAGCATGTGGATTGGGTCCCGTCGTGTTGGCACCAAAAAGCGCGTTCATATCTGCCCAAACCGTTGGCGGCGCAATCCCATTAATATTTACTTTATAAATCGCACCCGTACCACCTGGTCCCAAACCAGAGTGCCGTTTGACAAAAGCAGAAGCAAAAATATCGCCTGTGCTTTTTTTATAAGCGACCCCGAAGGTTGCACCAATTTGTTCATATGTTGCCAAGTGGCGAACCGAACCATTGATTAAACCATCCGAACTGGATGGTGCATTATTATTGACAGGAAAAGAAACCAAGGCATCCGTCTTATTGCCTTCCGCGCTACCGAAGCTGTAGCAAGGCACAATCAGCGAAGGTGCTGCTTCGCAATATTGGCTCAAATCGCCAATCCCTAAATCATTGGAACATTTCCCTGCATGGGTAAATTGAACCAAGGTTCCCGAATGAAGCCCTTTACCACCTGGTTTTTTACCCGTCGGAATGGTAAATTCTAATCGATAGGTTTTCGTGGGCGACATCCCCGTAAACTGATAATAACCGCCCGCAATCGTGGTGGCAGTATTCACCAAACCAGAACCTGTGGCAGTGGCTTCATAAATCTGAACGGTCACGCCTTCAACACCTGCACCGCCTTCATCATCCACCCCATTGAAATTATTATCAACGAAAACTTTACCGCCAATAATGCCCGCATTCGGAAGGCAAATATGTCCTGTGTCCGATACGCGTACAAATTGCGTTTTATATTCGATATTACCGCATTGGTCGGTTGCTTTCCAAACCCGCCGCAAGGTATAATTGTTATCCGTACAACTACCATTCGTCGTTTTGTCCGATTGCTCTGTAAACTGAATGGTGGGTTGTCCACAATTGTCAAATGCCGATAAAGTCGGCGCAGTCGGCACGGCGTTACAAAGCACACTCGCATCCGCAGGTACGCCCACAATGGTTGGGATTTGCGTATCCGTTGTGGATAGTGTATCTTGTAATACAATCGTACAACTGGCAGTCGTCACTACTAACCGAATCGGATGTTCCGAACAATCGCCGTAAACGACTGAAATCGGACCCTTGCCCGTTGCGGTTCTGGGTTCCGCGCCTGCGCCAAAATCCCAAGTATAAGTTGAACCACCTGTAGTCGCTTCTATTAGAAAAGGTAATTCTTTACAAAGAATCGAATTGGGTCGCTTGATACGCACACTGACCGCTCCAGAAACCGTTACCACCACCACATTCGAGGGCTGCCAATCGGCACTCGAACAACCCGACCGCCGCGCCAATCGCACATAACCTGAAGTCGCTGTCAAAGTGGAGGGCGTGTAATCTGGATTGGTTGCCGCCGATAAAGCAGCCCATTGAGCCGCATTTGCCAACGTGTACGTTCCCAAACCCGTTGTATTTTTCATCCACTGATATTCCAAATTCCCTGAACCGCCAACGGCTGTCAACGTACTTTGCAAAGGCGTAGGTTGACCATTTGCACAAATGGTTTGAGTACCCGAAATCGTTCCCGCATTCGTCACGTTATCGCAAGTGACTAACGGTATAAAATAAAAACAAAAAGTGGCATTATCCGCATTGGTTGCACTCGTTACCCCTGTACGCCAAGAGATAAATGCTGTATTCGCAAAATCGGCTTGAAACAACAAAGGACGGTTCGTAATACTGATGCCGCCTGAAATTGCCAATTGTCCTGTCGCTTTGACCGTTCCTACGGTTGGATTGGTTACGCCAACCGTACTACCAGTAGCCGTAAAATTGCCAATGTGCCCAGTTGTCTGCACATATTTCTGCATGGCTGAACCATCTCCATCCAATGAAACGGCGGTCGAAGAAACACAATTGACCGTTACATCTGTATTTGTATTCGTTTGCTTAAACGTAATTTTCCAATCAATATAGCCACCACTTGATGCTGCTACGACAGGTTGCCAAGCGGCATCATAGCCAGGTGGGTTCGATACGTCTGCATGGACCAACGTTGCATTATTCATCGTCACGATTTCCGCATGCGCATCCGTTCCAGAGGCAACATTGGAGAATTTATAGACCGCGCCAACTTGTCCAGCAGTGCCAGTCAGTAAGGTAGGATTTTTAAATTGATAAAACGTAGAACATTGAGCTGCAACAGTTTGTGCAGCCAACATCCATGCAAGACAGGTAAAAGCAAAAGTACGCATGGGCTTATGAGACGGTTTAATATGAAACAAGTTTGGGGCGATAGGCTTAGGCTTATCGCTATGATTGAACAGTTGGGTAAAAACCCAATGTAGGGGATTCAATGGCTGCATCGTTTTCCAAATAGTCTGTTGATTAATAGCGTAAAAAGGAATCTTGTCAAGGATTCTATTCATAGTATGGATGGTTTTAAAAATATGTTTTCGATTTTTTTTGAAAATAAAAGGTCAGCGTTTTCAAACCACAAGTGTTTGAAAATCAATATTTTAACAATCAAATTATCCTAATTACCGTGTGTTACCTTCGACGCTGATGCCGATACGCATACATAATGGAGTCCTTACCAAAATGCCTTTGCGCTTGCGCAATAGGCGTTTCTAAGGACATAGAGGAGCGTGTGTAGTTCGACGATCGGTTATACTTCGTTTTCAATCTCATATTATGATTAAAATTTAAAATAAATCATAGGATTATAACATTGCTGCGTTTTCATTTTCTCATCATTAGAAAAAACAGAAATGTGCAGTGCATCGGAACAACCGTAAAGCACTTCATTTTGTTCAAAATACTAAGGAAAATCACATTATAATTTGTTTTAAATATAGGTTTAAAACCGCCTTTTTGCTATTTTTCAAGCTCTTGATTCGAGTGGAGGGCATCGAATATCCTGTTACGGGTACAAAGGTAATTGATATTTTTATACTTGTAAAGGGTATAGTAGCTTTAAAATAGTATTTTAAAATATATTTTTTATTGTGATTTTTAAAATTTTGTTTTTAGAATCAATACGAAACACAAAAAAATGTTATGTTAAAAAAAAGAGTCACTTTTTTTGACTGATAATTCAAAACAAAGAACTTAAAATTCGTGACTACCTATTTTAGGTTATAAATTACATTAATATAATACCAAAATTGTGTAATTAATTTGTTAAGTCGAAAAAATTATTTAAAAATGCTTTTTTACGTCAAAAAGCCAACCTCCATGAAACGGCTTATCGTTGAAATTGTATCTTTGTATCGGTTTTAGGATTTTGAAGGTATTTAGCGCATTTTTTGGAATGTACATCAGCAAACCTTGAAACAAATTATTTAAAAAAAAATCAAAATTGTTTATGAAAATTATTGTCAAAACGTTTCAAGGATTAGAGCAAGTCTTGGCGGATGAAATCGCTGAATTGGGCGGTAGCAACCTTCAAATCATTCGGCGCGCCGTCGAATTTGAAGGCGATAAGCGATTATTGTATCGCTGTAACCTTGAACTGCGCACTGCGATTCGCGTTTTGACCCCAATTGCTCATTTTCGGGCGCGCCATGAAAGCGCGTTTTACACTAAAATGAAAGAAATTGATTGGTCTCAATATATGACGGTGCGTCAAACGCTGTCCGTGGATGCGGTCGTGCATTCCACTTACTTTACGCATTCGCAATACGCAGCTTTGTTGACAAAAGATGCAGTTGTGGATCAATTTAGAGAAAAATTTTTCAAAAGACCCAGTGTTAATACGTTAAATCCCGATTTAGCGATTAGTATTCATATTTTGGAAGACCAAGTAACGGTCTTGTTAGATGCGAGTGGAGAGTCGTTGCACAAGCGCGGTTATCGGGTGGATGCATTGGAAGCACCTGTCAATGAGGTGTTGGCAGCAGGCATTTTGACTTTGACAAAGTGGCAAAAAGAGAGTGATTTGATGGATGCAATGTGTGGTTCAGGCACTTTTTTGACGGAAGCGACTTTGATGGCTTATAATATGCCACCACAATTGGGTCGAGATTATTTTTGTTTTAAAAAATGGACGGATTTTGATGATACATTGTGGGCTGATGTGTTAGCAACAGCTAAAAGTAAGATCCATACGAGTTATGCGCATCAATTCACGGGTTCTGATTTAAATTTCCAAGCGATTCGAGTTACGGAACGCAATATCGAAGCGGCGATGTTGACGGGCAAAATCAAAATGGAACGCAAAGATTTTTTCAAACAAGTGCCAAGTAGCGAAAAAGGCGTTTTAGTGTTAAATCCACCTTATGATGAGCGATTGAAATTGGAAGATGTGAATCAATTCTATAAAGATATGGGCGATGCATTCAAGAAAAATTGGAAAAATTGGCAAGTATGGATGCTTACAGGCAATGCGGAAGCGATAAAACATGTTGGTTTAAAACCATCGTCCCGAATCCCTTTATGGAATGGCCCCATTGAATGCAGGCTTTTGAAATATGAAATGTATTAAATTGGATACAATGGGTGTACGGATTTTTACGGATTCTTACAGATTGGTACGGATTTTTTCAATCTTTTAAACAAAATTTAATTTGGATAAACCTCAAAAATCCGTACTAATCTGTAAGAATCCGTAAAAATCCGTACATCCATTTATTTTAAACAACTCAACATCATGAATGAAAATTTGAATCAAACGCGCCTCCCGCTTAAAGTCATTTGGATTTACGCGATGGGGCAATTAGGTTGGTCTTTAGCCAGTTACGGAGTGGGCAGCCTCCTACCCTACTTCTACATGCCGCCCGAAACAAGCAGTCAAAAAAGCCTCTTTCCTACTTTTATTCCACAAACGGCTTTCCTCGGAATTATCACTCTTTTAGGATTAATCAGCGCGGGTGGAAGGCTTTTTGATGCGTTTATAGACCCGTACATTGCCAATATTTCCGATAAAAGTACCTCCAAGTTTGGGAAAAGGCGCGTTTTTATGGGCATGGCTGCGGGTCCGTTAGCCGTTTTTTCATGGCTTTCCTTTTTTCCAATCACGCCTGATGTAAGTGCCATCAATGTTTGTTGGTTGACCCTTTGCATTTTTTTATATTATGTTTTTTTTGCTATGTATGTCATTCCATATACGGCACTTATAGGCGAATTGGGACAACATCCTGCGGATAGATTGCGCATTTCAACCATCATTTCCATCACTTGGGCATTGGGCTTTTTGATAGGCAATACGACGATTGGCTTACAAAGTATTTTTGAAAAAACGATGCCCCCGATTTTAGCTTTTAAAGTAACGACTGGTATTTTCACGATTTTGGCATTAATCTTTATGTTGATACCTGTTTTCTTTTTGGATGAAAAACGGTATGCCCGTCAAAGCAATACGCATGAAAACTTTTTTGATTCAATTCAAATCGTTTTCAAAAATACCCATTTTAAATATTTTGCCATTGCAAATTTGTTATACTGGTTATCATTGAGTTTTATTCAAATTGGAATCGCGTATTATGTAACGATTCTGTTTGGTTTGGACAAAAGTATGGCAACCTTGTTTGGGGTGATTAGCTTTTTTGCCAGTTTTTTATTTTACCCCATCATGGGCGTTTTGGAAAAACAATGGGGCAAAAAAAAGATCTTACTCATGGCATTTCTAACATTTTGTCTTATTTTCAGCATCACGCTCTTACCCATTTCTGGGACATTTTTGTTTTATACCGTGTCGATTTTAGCCGCTTTTCCGTTGGCGTGTTTTGGGATTCTGCCGAATACGATTGTGGCAGACATTGTGCAAGCGCACGAAAAAGAAACAAGTCAAGCCATGTCAGGGATGTTTTTTGCAGGCATGGCTTTTAGTATGAAATTGGGGGTCAGTTTAGCGAATTTGATATTTCCATCCCTTCTTTTATTTGGAAAAAGTCCTGAAAAGCCGCTTGGTGTCCAATTATCCGTGATTGCAGCCTTTCTTTTTTGCTTTTTGGGCTATTGGGTTTTCCGAAAATATGATTTAAAAACGAATTAAATATTAAATTATATTTTCTGAACAAGGATTCTTAGGATTTATACATTTTCTGAATGATTTGTAAATAAATTCGAGCAGAACTTGCGTCAAGTTTGAAACTTGACGCAAGTTTATTGCACCAATTTAGTGGTCATTCAAGTGAATCCTGTCGGGTTGATGGATGAACGGATTTCATGGGATTTTTACAAATATTCGAATCCAAATCCGTAAAAATCCCATGAAATCCCATGAAATCCGTACATCCATTAACCCGACAATAAATCCAAAGAATCCATGTTCAAAAAATATAATTTAATCCATAATCAACTTCTTCGCCGTGTGCGTTTGATTATCAAAATGCAAATGCACCAAATAGAAACCTTTCATGATTTGGGGCACCTGCACTTGAAAACGGCGATTTTCACCTGTGTAAAACGCCGTATGAATCAATTCACCCAACAAATTATAGATTTCTAATCGACGAACATTTGCCTCTGCCTCAATCGTTAAAGCATTATCTTTCAATGGATTCGGATACATATTGAAATCAAAAACGCCCAATTCTTGAGTCGCGTTTACAACACAAGCCGCACTTTCATGTATCGCAGGATTATTCGGATTACAATCCGAAATATGTCTGCCTAAGAAAGTAAAGGTATTTTCAGGCAACGGTTGCCACTCCGAATAACGAAACGTATCCGACAAAATCGCCAAAACTTTACCAGTGCCTTTGCGCACAGCACGTTTGCGCACCAAAGTCCGATTTTCTGTATAATTCCGACCTTGTGCATCTTTCCAATTATAACCAGGATTTTCGCCAATCACGCCTACGACATCCAATACATTAGAAAAATCCGCTGCAACAGTAGCGCCTTTGACCAATGCAACCGCATCATTTCCATTAAAATACATCGCAGAAGTTGGAATATCATAAACAGGATTCAAAAACACGCTCGCCCGACACGCAATGTCTAAAAAAGAACGATAAACATTGCCGCGTGGATATTTTTTAGTCACGGTATCATATTGAGCACAGATTTCATAGCGCATTGCCAACGAATCATACCGCACCGCACCCGCCCGCGTCCGACACGTATCATACATTTCATAACCATTGAAAACAGGAATTTCCAAATTCGTACCTGTAGCAAGTCGCTTATCCAACACAATCACATACGCACTATACGCAGCAACCGTCGCATTCGGCAAAGGAATCGACGATATCGCCGTCGCGCCATCCCGAAAACGACCGATACTATATTGACTCAAATTGATAGCCGCATTCGTAGGATTATACAATTCAAGGGCGCGACTATTGCCCGCCGCTTCGACGTATTCTGAAATGAATAAATCATTGCATTGCGCTTGTGCAGCGAGTTGAATGCCCGAAAGTACAAATAAGAGTAAAAATCTTTTCATATTAATAATTAAATTTTAAGTAATTAAGGGACAAAGTTAAGCCGATTTTGCCACACGGCAGCATAAATCCCACCAAAGAATTATAAAAATATTGGGTCACATTTACAGGTTTTGTGGTAAAAAGGGGCTTTTCATATACAAGAATTATGGTAAAATTCACGTTTTACCCCTTTTTGAGGGTACTTTTTTTTGTTTTTAATTGTGTCATATTATCGAATCCCATACTTTTGTAGAAAACAACGTCCCATGAACTTTTGTCAATTCCGTTTAGCGATTGTAGTATTACTGTTATACTTCAACCAAATCCAACTTACAACAGGGGCAAACACCGATTTAATCCTCGTTGATAGTTTCAAACTGACCGCCGCTAACGTGAATAATGTCACGCAAGGCAGCAGCATTAGCGTCCCCGTGTCGGTCGCTAACTTCCGCAACATGGGTATCTTACGATTCTCTATGATGTGGAATTCTAATATTTTCCAATTTGCAGGAGTCAGCGATTTCAATCTCACAGGATTGAACATCGCCCATTTTGACCAAGCGGATGTGAGTGTAGGTCGCATTCGAGTCGATTGGGGCAGCAACACAGGGCGTACGTTGTCGGATAATACCATTTTGTTTAAGCTGAATTTCACGGTCAGCGGTTCGACAGGCGTACCCCAAATCATTAGTTTTCTAACACCACCTTTTGCTACTGCCGAATTTGGCAATACCAATACGGGTTTTATGCCCTATGCTTTGCAAGGTGGTACGATTACGTTGCAACGAAATTGTACTTCTCCCGCAGGCGGTCTGACGTGTCAGGCGGCAACGAGCCTTTGTAACAACGATTTAACCAATTATTGCGGCACTTTGGGTGGGCCCAATACGCAAACGAACCCTGGTAATATTGGTTGTAGCACGATTGATAACAATCAATGGTTTTCCTTTATTGCAGGTTCGACGGAGTTGGATTTAAATATTCGGATTCGGAATTGCAATGGAGGTCCCACTAATATTGGAGATGGCTTACAAGCCGTCTTGATGACTTCGCCCAATTGTACGAATTTTACCCGAGTGAATAGTTGCTTTTGGGTGACTCCTTCAAGAGCGCAAGCCGTGTTTAGCATGACTAATTTAGTCATTGGCACACGCTACTATCTGATGTTGGATGGTTATAATGGAGATGTTTGTGATTTTACGATTCAAATGGAAGCAGGTACCTTGCAAAGTCCAGGTGGGAATGTGCCTGTGACGATTACAGGAGCTGCGGTGGCTTGCGCTAATCAAACGACTCCTTTTTCCATTCCCGCAGTGACAGGCGCGACGAATTATGCTTGGACTTTTCCGACTGGCGCGACGGCGATTGGGGCAACGAATGCAGCCAATGTATCGGTTCGTTGGGGCAATGCAGCAGGCAATGTTTGTGTGGTGGTAACAGACGCATGTGGTACGACTGCGCCGATTTGCAAATCCGTTTCGATGGGCAGTGCCGTTACAAATGAAGTGACGGAGACCGTTTGTGCAGGCAGTTGTTTCCGTTTCAATAATGTCGATAGGTGTACCGCAGGCGATTATACAGCTCCTTTTACCGCCGCTTCTGGTTGTGACAGTATTGTAACACTGCATTTGCGCGTTTTAAATCCCATTACCCATGAAATAACCCAAAGTATTTGTTCGGGTAGTTGTTTTAATTTTAATGGGGTCGATAGATGTACCGCAGGTGATTATACGGCAACATTTCGGTCGTATTTAGGTTGTGACAGTGTTGTAACATTGCATTTGCGTATTTTAAATCAAATTACCAAAGAAATAACCCAAAGCATTTGTGCAGGCGGTTGTTTTCGTTTTAACAATATAGATAGGTGTGCAGCAGGGGATTATTCCGCTACTTTTCGCACGGCAACTGGTTGTGATAGTTTAGTAACCTTGCATTTACGCGTTTTGCAATCCGTGACAGGCGAATTTACCCAAGATATTTGTGCAGGCAGCTGTTACCGTTTTAACAATATTGATAGGTGTGCCGCAGGCGATTATACGGCAACCTTTCGGTCGTATTTGGGTTGTGACAGTATTGTAACCTTGCATTTGCGCGTTTTAAATCAAATTAGAAATGACATCACGCGAGAGATTTGTACAGGCAGTTGTTTCAATTTCAACGGGGTAGAGCGATGTGCCGCAGGCGATTATACGGCTACCTTTCGGTCGTATTTAGGCTGTGATAGCATTGTAACCTTGCATTTACGACTCTTGAATAGCGTTACCAATACCATTTATCGAACCGTTTGTAACGGCAGTTGCTTCAATTTCAATGGCATTGATAGATGTGCCGCAGGCGATTATACGGCAACCTTTCGGTCGTATTTGGGTTGTGACAGCATTGTAACACTCCAATTACGCGTTTCAAATAGCATTACAAGAGCCATTACGGAAGAAATTTGTTCAGGCAGTTGCTTCCGTTTCAATAACATCGACCGATGTGCTGTAGGCGATTATACCGCTACCTTTCCATCCTTTTCGGGTTGCGACAGCGTTGTAACATTACACTTGCGTCTATTTTCACCCGCAAGACGCGTCATCGATACGACGATTTGTGAAGGTGGTACGATTACAATCCATAATCAACGATATAGTGCCGCTACCCAAAATATTATTTTGCCTAACGCAGGATGGCGCGGTTGCGATAGCGTTATTGTTTTAAACATTACATTTTTAAAAATAAATCAGCCTATTGCCTTATCAAGTGGCAATTTGAGTTGTTTGACCCGTTCTGCGACGTTGACAGGACGCGCCACTATCGAACCTGCGCAAGCAACCGTTCGTTATGAGTGGAAAAACACAGGTGGAGCCGTCATTGGAACGGATAGTACAACCATTATTTCGGCAGCAGGCACTTACACAGTGAGCATAACCGCTACTTTAAATGGTGTTTCTTGCACTAAAACGGCAAATGTCACCATTACGCAAAGCGGCAATGTGCCTGTACAACCCGAAATGCGCGGTGCCATTTCCGTTTGTCGCAATGAAATCAACACGTATAATATTGTCAATCCGATAGCGGGCATACTTCGATACCATTGGAATGTCTCCGCAGGCGTGCAAGTTACGCCGACAGACCCGCCTTTGAATAGTCATGTGAATATCAATTGGGGCAATGCTACCACAGGTTCGATTGAAGTGCAAGCCGAAAATGCTTGCGGTATGAGTACACCTGCTCATTTGGACGTAGTGATTCGGAAACTGCCGGTTGCACCTGCCATCAATGGCGTTACAACGATTTGTCCCAACAGTGTAGCGCGTTTCAATACGCCTGCGGATACCAGTATTTACGAATATCAATGGCGTGTGCCAAACGGAGCGCAAATTGTCACAGGTGCGAATACGCGAGAAATTGAAATTCGTTTTGGAAATGCAGGCGGGCAAGTCTGTTTGAGAACGCGCAATTTGTGCGGTTTTGGAGCAGACAGTTGTTTTGAAACGCGCATTAGTACACAAGCGCCCGATTCGATTGCCTTAGATGGCGCGATTCGCCCTTGCCCGAATGCGATTACGCCTTATACTTATACGATTCCAACCAATGCCAATATTTCTAATTATCAATGGACGGTGCCCGTCGGAGCGCGTATTGAAGGTGGTCAAGGCACTAATAGCTTGAATGTCAATTGGTTAAATATAGCAGGTGGGCGCGTTTGCTTGACGATTCAAAATGCCTGTGGCATCAGTCGGCAACTTTGCACAGATTCCATCAAAGTGCGCACGAATTTACCCGACTCCTTACCGATTCTTGGGAATGGGAATGTTTGTACGGGTGCGCAAGAAAATTATTCCATTGAAAGACGGATTGGTATGTCCTATCAATGGGTGATTCCAAGTGGCGCAACCCTTACCAATGGACAAAATTCAGACAATATTCAAGTCAATTGGGGGCGTTCTTTGGGCGGACAAGTATGTGTTGACATTAAAAATGTTTGCAATTTAACACGTCGAGTTTGTTTAAATGTAAATGTTCGTTCGGTATTACCCGATTCCTTTCCAATCAATGGCAGTCGGCAAGTTTGCCCCAATTCGACGGCAACTTACACGATGCGGAATCAAGCAGGCGTTCAGTATAGCTGGCGGATTCAACCTGCTTCCGCAGGACGCGTTCAATCAGGCGGCAATACCAATGCAGCTGAGATTATCTGGGAAAACTTGGGTAACGCAACCGTTTGTGTCACCCTGTTGAGCAATTGTGCAGGGGTTCGAGAGATTTGTATGCCTGTTTCAGTGGGCGCGACCGATACATTGGCAATTGGTGGGGAAGTCAATCCTTGCGCAACACAGCGCGGCATTTACACGGTTGCAACTGGTGGCGCACCTTATACATGGACGATTCCAACAGGGGCAAGCATCATTAGTGGCGCAGGAACCGCCGCCATAACCATCAATTGGGGAACGAGTGCAGGCGGTATGATAACCGTTTCACCTACAAATGGTTGTGCTGCAGGGAGTCGCAGTCGTTTAAATGTCGTTTTGCAACGGGGCCCGAATGCGCCCACTGCGATTACAGGCAATACGGTTGTGAGTAATAACGCTGTTGAAAATTATACGATTCTAAACGTTGCAAATGCGATTCGGTATGAATGGACGGTTCCAACAGGCGCGTCTATTGTTGGAAATGCTCAAAGTACCGCCATTCAAGTGAACTGGGGCAATTCCATTGGAGGTAAAATTTGTGTAAAGTCGATAAATGATTGTGGCGTGAGCGATACCACTTGTCTTTATGTAGCCATGTATCGCAGCCCTGTGGCAAATGCAGGTTTAAATGACACCGTTTGTGGTAGTTTATATATTTTGCGGGCAAATGTGAGTATTGGCATTGGCACATGGAGGGTCGTCTCAACGCCGCCGAATGCCATCGTGCGTTTGGGAGATGTCAATCGTTTTAATACGCCTGCATCCGTAACCGAATTAGGACTTTATACTTTTCAATGGAAAGAAGTGAATGGTGCTTACGCCGATTCTGCGCAAGTGACGATTTATTTCAAAGAAAGACCGCATTTGACGCGCCTTTCCGATTCTTGTTCTTTGGATGTTTCAACGTATCGAACCCGCATTTTGATATCGGGTGGAACGCCAACCTATCGATGGCATTTTGGTACGAATGGCACGATTACAGGCAATATTTTCACCACCAATGCATTGGCAAGTGGTTCCAGTTATAAGGTTGCGATTAAAGATGTACATGGTTGCGTTTCGGATACGTTAACCGATGTGGTTGTGTGTCAATGTCTTACGTCCGCAGGTACGATGGATACAGCAACCATAAAGGCTTGTTATGGGATGTCCGCCCGAGTGCAGCATCATGGTAATTCGGTACAAGATGCAAATGATACTTTTGAATATTGGTTACACGATGGTACAACAACGACGCTTGGTAACATCATGGCGCGGAATCGCACAGGTGATTTCACCTATCAAACAGGGATACAGTACGACAAGGCGTATTATATCACTTATGTTGTGGGCAACGAACTCAATGGGCGCGTGAATCCAAACGAATATTGTTTTGCCAAAACACGCGGTACAAGAGTGCTTTTTAAATCCAGAATCGAAGCCGATTTCAAAGGAGATACCAGCGTTTGTGTCGGTGGAACGGCACGGATTCGATTGAATATCAATCAAAAAGGGCGTTTTAACGTTGTTTATAACAGCAATATTAGTGCGAACACCACTTTGAATAATGCTTTTTCTGGAACAATATTGCCAACGGTCGTTTATATTCCTTTGACCTATCGCTTGGTAAGCGCGACCGATACCGATCGTTGTCCTGCGGTTGTCATGGATTCAGTACAATTACGCGTCAGGTCTAATCCACAAGCCAATGCGGGTTTCGATGCCGTTATTTGTGAAGCCGAAGCGCGGTTAAATGCGCTGCCATTACTTCCTCAACATGTAGGCATATGGACTTCTTTAAACGGTGCCAGCGTTTCGCAACCTACAGTGGGGCAATCTATGGTGAATCAATTGCGCGATGGACGGAATTTGTTTATATGGACAGTTCGAGATTCGATTTGTCCTGCACAACTACCTGCGTTAGACACCGTTGTCATTAATGTTCCTGAAACGCCGAAAGCGAATGATTTTTCGTTTATCACGAAAGTAGGTGAAGCGATTCATGGCGATTTAACTGAATATTCACCTTCGGGCAGTTGGATGGTTCGACACTTGACATACCCGCAAGAAGGGCGTTTTATTTTGTTTAACAATGGCAAATTTGATTATGAGCCGCCTACCATGCCTACGATTGTCAATTTCAAATACAATATTTGCAATGGTACTTGTGCGATGAAGTGCGATACAGGGACAGTTCGGATAAAAATAGATGGGATTCCCATACCGCCCAAAGATACAACCTTGAATGTTCCCAATGCGTTTACGCCAAACGGAGATAGTAAAAATGACGTTTTTTACATCAAAAATTTGGAAAATTTCCCAAATGCCGAATTAATGGTATTCAATCGTTGGGGCGACCTTTTGTATCAGGCGGCTAATTATCAAAATGATTGGCAAGGTCATAATAAAAACGGTGAACCTTTGGCAGAAGGGACGTATTATTACATTTTGCGTTTAAATCTTGCCGAAGGCAAAATTATAAAAGGAGATGTAACCATTTTGCGATAAGAATCCTATACAAAAGGCAGCCGTTTTGAAACGGCTGCCTTTTCTGGTTTAGGATATTGTTGCTCGTATTTGTTGCACTTGTTCAAGAGACACCTCATAATCCTCTGCGATTTCAACATCGGTGAGTTTGCCCCGTCGAATTGCTTTTTGAATGCTTTTTAAACGTTCTTCCATTTTCCCTTTCATTTCACCCTCTTGAAAGGCTGTGTCCGTGACATTTTTCATATCCCGATAGTATTTCAAGCTGGTGATGTAATCTTGGTGTTCTTCTTTGGAAAGGTTTGCCAAATCCGCGACTTGAAATAATTTTTTGAAAACGCCATCGCGTAACTCCACTGGGATTTCAGATAAACTTTGCAAGTTCTTCAACACATAAAACCACTTGTCTTGAAACGTATTCAGCTCAGTAAGTTTCTTCCGAAAATTCGGCATTGCCAAATAGAGGAAAACTAATTTTTCGTAAAAAACGCGATTATGCTGGTCTTTGAGTTCCACATAATGAATCACATCACGGTCTTGGATAGCGCGGTCTTCATCGAAAATAAAGTCTAAAATCCCAATCATATAGACTGGTGCTAATTTGTAATCCCAATCATCCCCTCGAACCGCTTGTTCTTGGATAGGAAACGTTGTGTAGAACAAACTGCGCTCTTTAAAGTAATTTTGTTTGGCTTTTTGCATTTCGACAATAAACTTGGTGCCGCCTTCACCCTCACAATAGAGGTCAAAAATGGCTTTTCGGTCAAAAGCAGTACCACCTTGCTGGTCGGTCCGTTTGTACGTCAGCGTCACAACGTGATGAGGAGCGGGCAGTAAACTGTTCAAGAAGGCGATTAATAAATCTTTATTTTCCTCCTCGCCAAATATTTTTTTAAACCCAAAATC
>JBDLWG010000046.1:0-8878 GCA_039804385.1 Bacteroidota bacterium | reverse complement strand
AGCGCACCCAAACCTTGATTGGCGAACAAATTGGCAAAATCCAACAAGTGTCGCGTTTGTACGAATCCGAGCCTTGGGGTAAAAGTATGATTCCCAATCAAAGCGATTTTTTGAATCAAGCTATTGAAGTTTTAACATTATTAACACCGCAAAATGTTTTAAGTAAAGTTTTGAAGATAGAAAAGGAGATGGGACGGGTGCGTACCGAGAAAAATGCACCGCGATTGATTGATATTGATATTGCTTTGTGGGGCGATGAAATTATAAAAACGCCTGAGTTAACGATTCCGCATCCGCGTTTGCAAGAGCGCAATTTTGTCTTGATTCCGTTGATGGAAATTGCAGGTGAAGACCTCCATCCCGAATTGCAATTGCCGATAGAGGAACTGTATTTTAATTGTACAGACCCATTAGAAGTATCCATTTTTGAAGATTAAAACACATAGGTCACATCGATTGACATAGGACACATAGGGATTATTTTTATTAACTCAGGTTTCGGAAACCTTAAAAATTTCCGAAACCTATTCGCTCGAAAAACAAAATTAAATTTGCCTTCCCAAATACGAATGCGTAATATGAGTTATTAATAAATGCCCTATGTGTCCTATATAAATCTATGGGACCTATGTGTTAGTTAAACCAATACCAATACAATAATATTGATTATGCTCCCTTATCGTTTCATCGCTATCGAAGGCAATATTGGCGCGGGTAAAACGACGCTTTGCGAAATGCTCTCCGCCGAGAAGGGTTGCCATTTGATTTTGGAACAATTCTCGGATAATCCCTTTCTGCCGCTTTTTTATAACGACCCGCAGCGATATGCTTTTTCGGTCGAACTTTTTTTTATGACCGAAAGGCATCAACAATTGCAAGAGTCGCTTACGCAACTGCAACCCGAATTATTGAATAAGGTTCGTATTGCAGATTATTTTTTCATCAAAACGCTGATTTTTGCCAAAAACAACCTTACAGAAGCAGAATATCGCCTTTTTCGACGTTTGTTTAAAGTACTGAATGCGACTTTTCCGAAACCAGACTTATTAATTTACCTACATCGACCTGTACCACAATTGGTTGCCAATATCCAGAAACGCGGTCGTTCCTACGAAACGGAACTTCAAGAAGATTACTTATTGCAAATTCAACAAGCGTATTTTAATTATTTTAAATCCGAAACCAATATTCCGATTTTGATATTAGAATTAGAGGACGTTGATTTTGTCAATAATCCTTTTTTTTATAAACAAATCGTATCCTATATTTCAAAACCATATGCAAAAGGGATTCATAGAATCGCTTTTATGCCTAAAATCAGAGACCAACAATGAAAATTTTACACATTAGTGCCGAGTGTTATCCCGCAGCAAAAGCGGGCGGTTTGGGTGATGTTGCGGGTGCATTGCCCAAATATTTGCGCGATTTAGGGGCAGAAACGGCTGTCATCATTCCAAAATATCGCTCCAAATGGATTTATGACCAATCCTATGAACTTGTTTTTCAAGGTTATTTGAGCATTGCACATTGGACGGTGCCCTTTGCCATTGAAAAATGTAACAATCCAACCTTGGGTTTTCCTTTATATGTGGTCAATGTGCCGCGTCTATTTGATAGACCTGGTATTTACAATGACCCTCAAACAGGACAAGGTTATTGGGATGATTTGGAACGGTGGTTGGTTTTCCAACAAGCTGTTTTACAATGGCTTTTACATCATAATCCTTATAATGTATTTCATTGCCATGACCACCACACGGGTTTAGTGCCGTTTATGATAAAACATTGTCGGTCCTATCGGGCATTGGCGCACATTCCGACCGTTTTTACGATTCATAATGGACAATATCATGGTGCTTTTCATTGGGATAAGGCGTTTATGTTGCCCGATTATGATAGAGATGCAGGTGGTTTACTGGATTGGGACGGTATGATTAATCCTTTGGCGACTGGCATTAAATGTTGTTGGCAATTGACAACGGTTTCGACAGGTTACATGGAAGAATTGCGGGCGGGTAGTTCGGGCGGTTTGGAATGGTTGATTAATAATGAGCGTGCTAAATCGGTTGGCATTGTCAATGGGATTGATACAGATGTTTGGAATCCCAAAACAGACCCGCTTTTGGGAACGCATTTGAATGTAAATGTAGCGGATTGGAAAGCAAAAGCGAAATTATTTATTACCCAAAAATTTCATTTGAGGAATGATTTGCCTTTGATAATCTTTATCGGGCGACTTGTGGGCGAAAAAGGGGCGGATTTATTGCCGAATTTGATTCATCGATTTTTATCAGAAGGCGGAGAAGCCGTGTTTTTTATTCTTGGAACGGGAGAACAATCGGTTTCAGACGCACTGATGCGGATGAAAAGCCGCTATTTGGGTGTTTTTGATACGGCTTTGATGTATAATGAAGCATTATCCCATCGATTGTACGCGGGTGCGGATTTTCTATTGATGCCTTCTCGTGTGGAACCTTGTGGTTTGAATCAGTTATATTCGTTGCGTTATGGGACGATTCCGATTGTACGCGCTGTTGGCGGCTTGCGCGATACGGTGTCCGATATTGCGGATGAAAAGGGTTGTGGGATTCAATTCGACGCTTTTAATGAAACAGAAGCCTTAGAAGCCTTGTATCGCGCAACCGATTTATATCAACAAGCTGAAAAATGGGCAAATTTGCGTCAACACATTATGCAAATCGACCATTCTTGGAAACAATCTGCACAACGATACTTAAATATTTACCAAGCTATATCAAGGATTGCATCATAGCATAAGCAGTTATGGGTGATGGATGTACGGATTACACGGTTTTTCACAGGATTTTTCACGGATTTTTTGTATCACAATCTGTGAAAATCTTGTAAAAAACCGTGAAATCCGTACATCCATCACCCGTAAAGTAATAATCCTAAAATCCATGTTTAAAAAATAAAAAAAATAAAAGCATGATAATTTGAAAATTATCCAAATTCATTCTACCTTTGCGACTCAATTAACAAAATAAAAAGAAATGAAATCGTTTTGTTCGCCTGCATTTTTTGGTCGTTTTTATTTTTACTTCTGGATGAAAGTAAAAGGGGCTGCCTATGTGTAAGATTCTGACAAAGCGAATCAATGATACATCAAAAAGGAGTCCCCAAAAAGGGATTCCTTTTTTTGTTTTATAAACTAACTAATTAATTATCAACTGATTTAATTTATGTTATCTGACTCTCAATTGGCAGAGGCTGAAATCGAAATGCCGCGTGTTGCCATACAAGGCGTTCATGGCGCATTTCACGAAATTGCAGCTCGTCATTATTACCAAAGTTGCCCTATTGAAATCGTGCCTGCGGAAGATTTTCCCGATGTAGTGCGCATGGTGGAAACCCAAGAAACGACTTCTGGGCTGATGGCAATTGAAAATACCATTGCAGGTAGTTTGTTGAAAAATTACAATTTATTGTATAACAATGATTTACAAATTACAGGTGAAATTTATTTGCGCATCAAACAAAATTTGATGGCATTGCCTGGTCAATCCCTTGCTGATTTAAAAGAGGTTCACTCTCACCCTATTGCGTTGCAACAATGTTTACATTTTTTTGAACAATATCCACATATCAAGTTGGTGGAAGCCAGTGATACGGCTTTGGTTGCTCAAGAAATTGCTAAGAAAAAGCAAAAAAAGATTGGTGCGATTGGCAGTTATTTGGCGGCAGATTTATACAATTTAAACATTTTGGCGGAAAGTATTGAAACGTATAAACAAAATTATACGCGTTTTTTGGTTTTAAACAACTTGCCGAATGCCGATTCCGCGCCTTTTGATAAAGTTTCTATCTGTTTTTCAGCCGAACACCGAGTCGGTAGCCTTCATCAAATTTTGGGTGGTTTGGCGCAAGCAAACGCCAATTTGACTAAAATCCAATCGGTTCCATTACCTGATACGCGCTGGGAATATTTATTTTTCATTGATTTCCAAATCTTTACGCAAGCAGATTATGAGAATGCGATGAAATCAATTAAACCCTTTACACGCGGTTTGCGCGTATTGGGCAAGTATGTGACAGGTGTGCATTTTGAATAGAAACCAATTTATTTCCATTAAAACAAGTATTAGATGAAAGTCGCCAAGCGGTTAGACCATATCAACGAATATTATTTTTCGACCAAGTTAAAAGAAATCGCGGAAATGAATGGGCGCGGTTTGCAAGTTGTAAATCTGGGCATTGGAAGTCCTGATTTACCACCTTCATTAGCAACGATTAACGCATTAGCCGCCGCCGCTCTATTGCCGACAACGCATGCGTATCAAAGTTATATTGGCATTCCTGCCTTGCGTGCTGCGTTTGCGCATTGGTACGAAAGGCTTTATAAAGTAGCTTTAAATCCCAATTCAGAGATTTTGCCTTTGATTGGTTCCAAAGAGGGGATTATGCATATTTGTATGACCTATCTTGAAACGGGTGATAAAGCATTGATTCCCAATCCCGGTTATCCGACATATCGTTCTGCGGTGACGCTTGCGGGGGCAACTTGCATGGAATATGCGTTGTCGGAAGAGCATCATTGGTTGCCCGATTTGGACGCTTTGGATAAAATGAATTTAAAAAAAGTCAAACTCCTGTTTGTCAATTATCCACATATGCCTACGGGTGGACGCGCTAATCTTGCTTTTTTTCAAAAGCTAATTGATTTTTGCAAAAAACATCAAATTTTGGTGGTGAATGATAATCCGTATTCTTGCATTTTGAATGATGAACCAATGAGCATGTTGCAAATTGAAGGTTGGCGCGAAGTGGGTTTGGAACTCAATTCATTGAGTAAATCCCACAATATGGCAGGTTGGCGTGTGGGCATGTTGGCTGGCAAGGCGGAATTTATTCAAAATATTGTTCGTTTTAAATCGAATATGGATTCGGGAATGTTCCTGCCCGTACAACTTGCGGCGGTAAAAGCCTTAGAAGAAGGGCAAGATTGGTATGATGGTTTAAATAAAGTGTATCGGGAAAGGCAACAAAAAGTTTTTGATTTATTGACCTTATTGAATTGTGATTTTGATAGAAAACAAACGGGTATGTTCGTTTGGGCAAGAATACCTGCACCCTATAAGACTGGTTTTGAATTATCAGACGAAATTTTATACGGTGCCAATGTTTTTATCACGCCAGGTGGCATTTTTGGTTCGCAAGGCAATGGTTATATTCGCGTATCTCTGTGTGCGCAAGTGACTGTTTTTGAAAACGCGATTCAAAGAATCATTCAATTTAAAACGAAACAAATCGACAAAGCAACTACCAAAACAAGCGTTGAAATATGATAGTATCCATTATAGGCGTAGGTTTGATTGGCGGTTCGATGGCATTGGATTTACGCGCAACGGGGTTTGCAACTCAGTTGATTGGGGTTGAAAAAGACTTTAAAACAGGACAAAAAGCGGTACAATTGGGTTTGGTTGACCAAATTTTGCCTTTGGAAAGGGCGATTGACGCAGCAGACTTGATTATCTTATCGGTTTCGATGGATGCGATGCTGCATTTATTGCCCACGATTTTGGATAAGATTCAACATAAAATGGTTTTAGATGTGGGTTCTACCAAAGAAAAATTGTTAGATTTGGTCGAAAAACATCCCAATCGCGGTCGTTTTGTGGCAACACATCCGATGGCAGGAACGGAACATTCGGGTCCAGAAGCAGCCATTCCAAATCTTTTTGCGCAGAAATATTGTGTTTTTTGCGATGTAGAAGCCAGTGATACGGATGCACAAGAAACGGTTCATCAAGTGTATAAAGCGTTGAAAATGAATATTTTGTATTTAAATCGAAGTGAACATGATGTCCATACGGCGTATATTTCGCACATTTCGCATTTAACCTCTTTTGCATTAGCCTTGACGGTTTTGGAAAAGGAAAAAGACGAAGACAAGATTTTTGAATTAGCGAGTAGTGGATTTCAATCAACGGTGCGTTTAGCCAAAAGTTCGCCTGATACTTGGACTTCGATTTTCAAACAAAATAGAGACAATGTTTTAGAAGTTTTGGATGAACACATTCACATTTTGAGCGTATTTAGGAGTTTGTTGATTAAACGCAAGTTTGACGAGTTTCATAAAATGATTCAACAAGCGAATGACATTAAACGTATTTTAAAATGAAAACACATAGTTCACATAGGGTTACATAGTTCACATAGGGTCGTATTTTAACCTATGTGAACTATGTAATCCTATGTGAACTATGTGTTTAAAACTTGTATAAATTCTTTAAAATCAATTTATTATCATGCAAAAAAAGCCATTTATGGGGGTTGAAAAACGCCCCTTTTTGATAGCGGGACCTTGTTCTGCTGAAACCGAAGGTCAAGTATTGAGCATTGCCAAAGATTTGGCGAAACAAGGCGAAATCTCGCTTTTTCGCGCAGGCATCTGGAAACCAAGAACGCGTCCCGGTTCTTTTGAAGGCGTTGGTTCGGAAGGCTTGAAATGGTTGCGCCGCGTGAAAGAAGAAACGGGTTTGAAAACAACCGTTGAAGTTGCGAATGCACACCATGTTTATGAAGCCTTGAAATTTGGGGTTGATGTCCTTTGGATTGGCGCACGCACGACGGTCAATCCGTTCAGTGTTCAAGAAATTGCGGATGCGGTGCGCGGGATTGATATTCCTGTGATGATTAAAAATCCAATCAATCCCGATTTAGAACTTTGGTTGGGCGCGATTGAACGACTTGAAAAAGCGGGCATTACTCGCATTGCAGCGATTCACAGAGGGTTTTCTCATCATACGAAAACGCGGTATCGCAATATTCCTCTTTGGGAAATGCCGATTGAACTCATTCGCCGCCGTCCTGATTTGCCGATTATTGGGGATAATTCCCACATTTGCGGCAATCGTCATATGTTATTGGAAGTGGCTCAACAACAAATGGATTTAAATTTTGATGGTTTGATTACGGAAGTGCATTGTAACCCAGATGAAGCTTGGTCGGATGCCAAACAACAAATCACACCGATTCAATACCATGAATTGATTGGAAAATTGGTTTTACGAACTAAATCGACCAATGACCCGCAATTTTTAGAAACGATTGAAGCGTTACGCATTCGGATTGACGAAATCGACCAAGAAGTATTGAATATTTTGGGACGCAGGATGCAATTGGCAGACGATATTGGACGCTATAAAAAACGGAATAATATATCGATTCTCCAACCAGAACGGTGGAATGAAATCTTGCAAACAGGGGTCGAAAAAGGTCGGCAGCGCGATTTAAGCCCTGAATTTGTGATTCAACTGTTAAGTGCGATTCACCAAGAGTCGATTCGCCACCAGACTTTGGTGATGAATGCGAAAGATGTGCCTGTCGTATCTTAGTGTGTAGTGCGAATTTTAAACACATAGTTCACATAAGGAGACATAAGACACATAGATGCGGTATCTCATAGATGTGTCTTATGTGTCCTTATGTGAACTATGTGTTTAAAACCCTACTTGAAGCGAATGGCTTTCAATGGAGAGATTTTAGTAACTAAAAACGTCGGCAATATTAAAAAAAGCAATGTGATTAAAAACGTACCCACATTCACCATTGTAATCAATGGAATATCGAAATGCACAGGCGCGACCGATAGATAATAGTCTGATTCTGATAGCTTTATAAATTTATATTTACTTTGTAGGAAACAAAGTCCCAAGCCGATAAAGTTCCCAATCAACAGCCCGATTCCAACGATCATGCCCCCATAATACAAAAAAATGCGTTGAATCACCTTATCACTACTGCCCATCGCTTTCAACATTCCAATCATATTCGTGCGTTCCAAAATCAATATTAATAACGCCGTGACCATATTCAAAATGCCTACAACCAACATCAATCCCAAAATAATCGCCTCATTCACATCTTGTAAATCAAGCCATTGAAAAATGGCAGGTTGTTCTTGTTTTATCGTCATCGTGTATAAATTGTTAGGAATCAATTCTTGCGCAATGTAATCATTCATGTTGCCCAAATCAGATAAATTTTGGGTAAAAACCTCAAAACCAGCCACTTGTGTCGGAGACCAGCCCAATAAATCTTGCACTTGTTGAATATCAACGATGGCAAATTGTTTATCATATTCCTCTAAACCCGTTCTGTAAATGCCCGAAACTTGAAAAACGCGTTGTTGTTGTTGATTGTCTTTGACAAAATGGATGATGAATTTACTGCCCGTTTTGAGTTTCAACCGATTTGCCGTTGATTGAGAAATCAATATATCTCGGCTCAATGCGGAATCTGAAGACGGCGACAAAATTCGACCACTATCCAAATTATGTTTTATAAAATCCCAATTATAATCTTTACTTACGCCTTTCAAGACAATTCCTTCAAAATTATCTTTGGTTTTAATAATCCCTGCTTTCGTAGCATAGGCTTGCGCGTGAGCAATGCCGCCCTGCGTTTTCAACGTTAAACCTGTTTTTCGATGTACAAATTGCACCGCTTTCACCTGTTTTAAACTATCCAAAAAGGACGGATTGACTTCAATCGGAGTGGGTTCAAAAGTCGTATTCACCGCAATACTCGTAATGTGAATATGCCCCCAAAAACCAAACATTTTAGCCGAAATTTCATTTTTAAACCCTTTTATCAGGCAAACCGCAATAATCATCACGGCTACACTGACTGCCACTGCTGCGGTCGCAATCCGAATTATCAATCGAGCAAAGGCGGCTTGTCCCGCAGCAACCACCCGTTTTGCTATAAAAAAAGAAAGGTTCATATTTTTTCTTGCGTTTGATACCTTGATTTTGTTCAATTCAAAATAATTATTATGTAAAAAAAGGAGGGTAGCGCGATGTGTTTTGTTTTTTTGATTTTTTGAAAAAAATCAAAAAAACAAAACACATCG
>JBDLWG010000045.1:0-3465 GCA_039804385.1 Bacteroidota bacterium | reverse complement strand
GACAAAAAGGGAAATGGGGGTGATGGATGTACGGATTTCACGGATTTTCACGGATTGGTACGGATTTTTTCAAAAAAAATCCGTACCAATCCGTGAAAATCCGTGAAATCCGTACATCCATCCATTCTTTTTTGTCATGTACTAAGAAAGTTTTTAATTCAAAAACAATACATGAACAGATTTATTTATTTTTTACAAAATTTTATTTGGATAATTCTTTATTCAAATCTTTTGGCGCAATCGCCTTCCAAAAATGCGTTGCAAATCGTACCTGAATATAAAGGTGGTTTTCGCTTTGGGGCGAATATGGGTTATTACGCGCCTTACACCGATGAGCAATTGGCGGATATTGCGGCGGGCAATCCTGCCTTGAAAGTCGCAGGTGCGGGCATCACATCTTTGCGTCCTGCCATGTTTGGATATTTTGCAGAAGAATGGGGTTATGATATTCGCATTCAAGCCTTTAAACATTATGAAAAATTAGGTATGAGTGAAAATGTTTGTTTTATTGGCTATCCGCCTGCGCAATATCGGGATAAAACAGTGTATTGTGGCAAAGATACGTCTGCGTTATACGCGAATATGTATGAACCGATTTGGGATAAAGGCGAAAATGGTACGCCTGTGAATGACAAAAATTATTATGCGTTATACGTGTATAAAACGGTTAAAAATTATGGGCAGCAAGTTCGTTTTTGGGAAATTTGGAATGAACCTGATTATGCTTTTAATTATAACAATATGTTGCCGCCCGATAAAAAAGGTTCTTGGTGGAGTCAAGACCCTGCGCCTTGTGATTATTCGATACACGCGCCGATTCAACATTATATTCGCATGTTGCGGATTAGTTACGAAGTAATAAAATCATTATATCCAAAATCGTATGTGGCGGTGGGTGGCATTGGTTTTCCCAGTTTTTTAGATGGCATTTTGCGCCAAACGGATAATCCTGACGCAGGCAAAACGACTTCGGCGTACCCGAATAGGGGAGGGGCGTATTTTGATGTGTTGAGTTATCACACCTATCCGCATATTGACAACAGCGTCCGCGAATGGAGCAATGCCAAACAAGGTTTTGTGCATTTTCGTCATTCGGATAGGGCGGCTGCGGGTGTGATTCGGTTGAAAAAAGAGTTTGAAGTGGTTTTAAAAAAACATGGTTTTGAAGGCAAAAAATATCCTAAAAAGCGATTTATCATTACAGAATCCAATATTCCGTGTAAAGAATTTGGCGAATTTATGGGAACACCGCAAGCGCAAGCGAATTTTTTAGTCAAAGCAGCGATTCAATGTATGAAAAATGAGGTAGATCAATTATATGTTTATTCCTTAGGGGAATTGAAAGAGGATAAAGAAGCGCGAAATGAGTTTGATAAAATGGGTTTATATGAGAAATTGGAAGGCAAAACGCCTTATTCCAGCAAATTAACGCCTGCGGGCATCGCCTATAAAACGGCATCTATCTTGTTGACGGGCAGTGTTTTTGACAGTGTTCAGACTCGAAAATTAAATTTGCCCAATCAAGTGGATGGCGGCGCGTTCAAATGTAAGGATGGAACGTATCTATATTGCCTTTGGGCAAAAACCAATATCGACCGTTCCGAAACAGCAAAATGGGAATATTCTTTTCCATTATCTTTGAAAATCAATCGATTAGATATAAAAGAGTGGAATTATACAGCAACTCAAAAAAGCGTTCATAGCAAACCAACTAAAATTCAATTGAGCAGCAGCCCTTGCTTTTTGAAACCCATACCTTAACAGAAACAACGTTTGGAGGATTTCAAACCCTCCAAACGTTATACTACCTTGAAAATCAACATTTTAGCAGGCATCACTTTGGGCGATTCTTTCCTTTCAACTACTTGTAACCAATCTATAAAATGATTTTAATGCGATTGCGCGATAAGGCAATTTGACCTTTCTTTTCCAGGTCTTTCAAAAGGCGTGAAATGACTACTCGAACCGTTCCTAATTCATCAGCCAATTGTTGATGCGTAATTTGCAAGGTTTTAGTATTGCCTAAATTTGCTTTTAGGGTCAATAAATCCCACAATTGTTCATCCAAATGCTTGGACGACACTCTTTTGACTATCAATAACAATTCTTCAAACCGCTTTTGATAGAGTTTGAAAATATATTCCGTCCATGCAGGGTATTTTTTAATCCAAATCGCTGCATTTTCTAAGGGAATCATCATCAAATCGGTGTCTTTTTCAA
Organism: Bacteroidota bacterium; assembly: GCA_039804385.1. Taxonomy (GTDB): domain Bacteria; phylum Bacteroidota; class Bacteroidia; order Chitinophagales; family Saprospiraceae; genus JAAFJT01. The sequence goes on along the minus strand of JBDLWG010000045.1, from coordinate 1,245 downwards.
CAATCACTTTGACTTTACTGGTCTCATGGTTCAAACTGCCGAGTATAGACATGATGCAACTTTCGCCTTCTTGAAGGTAATACAACAAAAATTCCCGCCCCGCATCATCTTCCTGCACCACGCGCAGGCTGCCCTTCAAAATAATGGGAATCGATTTGATATAAGACCCATCTTGAACAATAATGTCCCCTTTTTTAAAGGTTTTCAAGGTGCCAATGTCTGCAAATTCTTGTTTTAAGACACTATCTTTGATATTTTTTAAGAAAACGCCGATTTCTAAATTCATATGAATGCTACAGTTTAAAAAAAGCAAAAGTAGCATTTTAAAGCCATGTTGAATTAGGAATGAATGAATTATAGGAATTAAGGACGCATGGATTGGTTTTTTATCGATACATGACGGGTGATGGATGTACGGATTTAACGGATTTTCACAAGATTTTCACGGATTTGGAGTTGTAAAATCCGTGAAAATCTTGTGAAAATCCGTTAAATCCGTACATCCATCGCCCACATTTCCTTTTTTGTCCTGTACTTAATGTGGTAATTTATCTCTTAAAAACCCATACACCCAAGTTCCTGCAATCGCACTCAGCAACGTAACGCCAACCACCGCCGCACCCGTACCAATTTGCGCAAAAAGGGGACCTGGACAAGCTCCTGTCATCGCCCAACCAAAACCGAAAATCAAACCACCATAAATCTGTCCTTTATTGAATTGTTTGGGATGAAAGCGTACTTTTTCGCCTGAAATCGTTTGAATATTGAATTTTTTAATCAAGAAAACAGAGATTGCGCCCACCACAACCGCTGTACCTATCACGCCGTACATATGAAAAGACGTGAGTTGAAACATCTCTTGAATCCGAAACCATGAAACAATTTCCGCTTTGACGAAGACGATTCCAAAAAACATTCCTACGATAGCGTATTTCAAATTGCTTAAAATGCTTTCGTTTGGGTCTGAATGCTTAGGCGTTTCGCATACAAATTCTTCATTTTGATTTGCCATTTTTTAATTTTTTTGAGTGAATAAACCTGTTTTTATAAACTTAAAATGAATGGCAATCCTAACCATGTCATTGCAAAACCACCTATCATAAAACAAATCGTTGCAATTAAGGATGGGATTTGTAAATCCGATAAACCCATAATCGCATGTCCTGACGTGCAACCACCCGCGTAACGAGTCCCAAAACCGACTAAAAACCCACCCAAAACGATGATAATAAAGCCGCGAATCGT
>JBDLWG010000044.1:0-4340 GCA_039804385.1 Bacteroidota bacterium | reverse complement strand
CTGCCCCTTTATCATCGGAGACGGAGCCGTTGATAACCCGTTGCGCCCAAGCCATAGACAGCGCAAACAGTACCATTGCTAAACTTAGCGATAGTTTTTTCATACAAGGTTTTATTTAAATGAGCAAAAAAAACAAATAGTGATTTGTAAAAAATAAATATTTATCAATACAATATTCCAAAACGAGGCAAATATGGTACAATAGTCGGTAAAGTCAAATCAAATTTGGGTATAATTGTTATTCTAAGGGGCAAAGTTATTCATAGGATTCATAAAAACAAATTTCCAAGCAATTTATTTTTCTAAACGACAGTTTGTACTATGGTCTGAATTAGGATTCTTGGGATTTTTAGGATTAAAAGGATTCTAAAAATCCTTTCAATCCTAAAAAATCCCAAAAATCCTAATTCAGACTTTTCTTTGTAGCTTTGCCTTTTTCAGTTCAAAAAATCATTGCTCGTGTTTAATTACCATAAAATCATTCTTTGTATTGGATTGATATTCCATTTTTTAAATCAAAATAGAGCGCAAGTGGCACCAGCTGCGGTCGATACAGGCGGTGTTGAAATCCTGCAAGCGCGTTTGGGCGAATTTGTTTTGATTAAAAACGAAATGGTGCGCAAATTGGTTGGTTCGGTCTGTCTGCGCCACAAAGACGCATTGATGTATTGCGATTCTGCCATTTTGGACAATCTTAACAATGTGATTGCGCGGGGCAATGTCGTGATTCGGCAATCGGATTCGATTAACATATTTGCCGATTCTGTTATTTATAAAGGCTTTACGCGCACCGCCGATTTGTCGGGCAAAGAAGTGGCATTGGTCAATAACGATAAAAAATTGTTTACCAAACGATTGAATTATGATTTGAAAACCAAAATCGCTACTTACGACACGAAAGCAACCCTCAGTGATGGGAAAACAAACCTCACTTCCAAACGCGGTACGTATAATGCTGCCAATGGCGATGCTTTTTTTAAAGAAAAAGTGATTGTAGAAGGGGAAACTTTTAGTTTGAAAACAGATACCTTGAAATTCAATACGCAGACGAATCGGGCGGTTTTTCTCGCGCCTACGCTCATCATTCAAGATAGTAGTCGGATTTATACAGAGGCAGGTTCCTACGATATTGGCAATAGTACGGCGCATTTGACTAAAAATCCACAATACCAAAAAGGAGCGCAAATTGCTACTGCTGATAGCATTACGTATGATGGTAAAACTAAATTCGTTAATTTGCAAGGCAATGCCCGTTTTGAAGATGGTTTAAAAAAGGCAAAAGGCAATACGATTCGATATGACCGTCAAAACGATATTTCGTACATAGAAGGCAAAGGTTCGTATGAGGACGAAACCCAAAAAATTGTTTCAGATTCGATTCGCTATGATGCCAAATCCAAACTTTATGCGACCAAAGGACGCACGATTATCAACAATCCACCGCAAATTTTGGAAGCCGATGCAGTGGATTATGGACAAGAATCGGGAACGGGTTATGCGTTAGGCAATGTTTTTTGGCAGGATACGAGTGCTAAAATTTCCATTCGCTGTGAACGAGCTGATTATCGCAAAAGTGAAGATTTCATCAAAGCGTACGGCGGCAGACCGATGATGACCAATTTCTCTGATAAAGATACGCTGTGGTTGCGGGCGGATACGATTATCGCTTTGCGCGAAAACCCGAAGGATTCGATGCGCACGTTGCAAGCCTTTCGGAAGGTGCGGATGTACCAAAAAGGTTTCCAAAGTGTTTGTGATTCATTGACTTACACACAAAAAGATTCTTTATTTCGTTTTTTTTACGACCCGATTATTTGGTCAGACACATCGCAATTATCAGCAGATACGATGTTCGTTTTCACGAAAAATAAGGAGATGGAAAAAGTGCTGATGCGCGGACAATCGTTTGTAGCGAACTCGAAAGATGAAGTTTTTTTCAATGAAATCAAAGGCAGGCATTGTACAGCGTTTTTTGAAAAAGGGAAATTAGCGCGTGTCGCAGTGGAGGGAAATGCCGAATCGGTTTATTATATTATGGATGATAAGAATGCGTATATTGGTGTGAATAAAACGATTTGCTCTGAAATGACGCTTCATTTTACAGAGGGCAAGGTGCAAAATATTCGTTTTTTTGCAGAACCCAAAGCCAAAATGACTCCCATGAAAAAAGCAGATCATGATGCCATTCAATTGAAAGGTTTCAAATGGTGGCGCGAAAAACGACCCAAAAATCACCATGATTTGTAAGATTAAATCGTTAAACTGAAATACTATCAAAATGTAAATGATTGAAAAGCAGCGAATGAACTTGCGTCAAGTTTGAAGCGCTATCCATTACCCACATCATCCAAAATCCCGAAGGGATAGCACTTTGGTAACTTGAATCCGTCTCCACCTCTTAAAAATCCCGAAGGGATGACACTTCGGTAGCTACAAAAGGGTCATCCCTTCGGGATTTAAGGTGCGGGCTTTGAATTACCAAAAGGGTCATCCCTTCGGGATTTAAGGTACGGGTTTTGAATTACCAAAAGGGTCATCTCTTCGGGATTTTGGATGATGTGGGTAATGGATAGCGTTACAGCCTCGCCGACCTTTTGGAACGACGGAAAAAAAAAGCAACTTTTACACTTTTTATATTGGAAAAAAAGTAATTTTACACTTCTTTTTTTTCATTGTTTAAAAAACGAGGCATGAAATCGACGATTTTTTTCCAAACCTTGCTGCTTGGTATGACCGCAGCTTTGAATGCTCAAACCATTGATACAAAACTACTTACAGGTTTAAAAATGCGCAGTATCGGGCCCGCAGGTATGTCGGGGCGTGTCACGGCGATTGATGTGGATTTGAAAAATGACATTATCTACATCGGCGCGGCATCGGGCGGCGTTTGGAAATCGGCATCAGGCGGCATTCGTTGGGAGCCCATTTTTGATAAGCAGCCTTTGCAATCGATTGGCGCAATAGCAGTGAGTCCGCATAATCCGTCCGAAATTTGGGCTGGAACGGGGGAAGGCAACCCGCGAAATTCACAAAATTTTGGAGAAGGCATCTATAAATCCTTGGATGGCGGTAAAAATTGGACTTGTATGGGTTTGAAAAACACCAAAACCATTCATCGGATTTTGGTGCATCCACACAATCCTTTAATCGTGACGATTGCCTCTTTGGGAACGGCTTGGGGTTCTAATCCTGAACGGGGTGTTTTTCAAACCAAAGATGGCGGTAAAACTTGGAATCATATTTTAAAAATCAATGATTTAACAGGTTGTGCGGATTTGGTGCAAGACCCGCAAAATCCCAATAAAATGATAGCGGCGTTATGGGAATATGAGCGCAAACCTTGGACTTTCACCTCTGGAGGCAAGGGTTCAGGCATTTATGTGACCCATGATGGGGGCGAAAATTGGGAAAAACGCGGTGAAAAAGACGGTTTACCCGCAGGGGACATGGGCAGATGCGGCATTGCTATCTCGCGTTCTAAGCCAAATGTCGTTTATGCGATTGTGGAAGCGAAAGAAAATGCCATTTATCGGAGTGATGACGGCGGTGGCAAATGGCAAAAAGTGGGTCAAAATGGAGATAGACCTTTTTATTATGCCGAAATGTATGTGGATCCGAAAAATGAAAATCGTTTATATAATATTTATTCAATGGGTTCTCGGAGTGATGACGGTGGCAAATCTTGGCGACTGTTTATGACCTACGAAAGTGTGCATCCTGACCATCATGCGTTTTGGATTCATCCTGAAAACCCGAATTATATGATTGATGGCAATGATGGCGGCGTAAATATCTCCCGCGATATGGGCGCGAGTTGGCAATTTTGTCAAAACTTGCCTTTGGGACAGTTCTATCACATCAATTTGGATAACGAGACACCTTATAATATATACGGCGGTTTGCAGGATAATGGCACTTGGGTTGGACCGTCTTCGGTGTGGAAATCGGGCGGGATTCGGAATGCGGATTGGCAAGAAGTGTTGTTTGGGGATGGATTCGATGCCATGCCGCGCCGCGATAATCCGCGTTATATGTTTGGGATGTCGCAAGGTGGCTATTTGTGTTATGTGGATCGGAAAACGGGTGCGTCTCAATTGATTCGACCTGCGCATCCGAAAGGAGAAAAATTGAGGTACAATTGGAATGCAGGTTTGGCGCAAGACCCTTTCAAAGATGAAGTTATATATTACGGTTCTCAATATCTACATAAAAGTTCGGACTATGGGCAGACTTGGGAAATCATTTCGCCCGATTTGACAACGAATGATACTGCTAAACAACATCCCGAAAAAAGTGGTGGTTTGACCTTGGATGCAACGAATGCGGAAAATCATTGCACC
>JBDLWG010000043.1:0-2580 GCA_039804385.1 Bacteroidota bacterium | reverse complement strand
CTACAATTCTCTTTATCCACTCCTTTACTCCACCCATGCGGGACACGACGCTGGCTGGATTCACGAAGACCATTCGGAACTTTTTGTGATTGATAGTAATTTTCGCAAACTTTCTTTCGCTACTTTGAATAATTTTGCATCCTTCGCAGAAGAGAATCGGGAGCGATGTCAATTGAGCGGAAAAGAGATGATTCATTGCGATGTACCGCCTTATAAAGAAAATAAAAGTGGATTCCAGAGAGGGAACTCCATAGATTCTTTTGAAATTCAATACCAATTGGACAGTTTGGGCAACAAGATTGACTCGTCCTGTCTCTCCATAGTGGATAGTGTTTTTACCGAGAGCTACTGGAGAAAAAATTACGAAAAAGTGATCCCGTATGGTCAATTTTTTACGACTCCAAGAACGAAAAAATTAGAATATTTCCGAAATGGAAAGGTTTTCTGGAATCCATTTAGAAAGGAATAAATATTTGAAAATACGGTTGACAACAAAGCACTGCCGTCAACGCCCCGCAAAACCCACCGCACAAGGCTCGACTGCGGGGCGTATGCGTCAGTGCCACCGTTCTCGGTAATTTTTTATATATAAATAATATGGAACTGGCTCTTTTTCAAAGAGTTCCGTTTGAAATTGAAGGTTTTTGTGGTGGACGCGCTGGATTTGTACGAATGGAGTTGAGGGTAGGAATGGTACAAAACGCACTCATCCGAATCGAAATTGGGGGCAAATAGGTACTACAATGGTTCTAAAATGGCGCCCTAACGTAAAAAAGGGAACCATTCTCGAAACGATCCCCTTTTCCGTTTAGAAAAGACTCTAAATCAATGATTTAGAGTTTGTCCTTGTTTTGAACTTTCGTTTTGAAATAATTTTGCTCTCGCTCGACGAACCGTTTTAATTCTTCGGCTTTGGGCAGATTGACCAAATATTTGCTCACAAACACTTGTTGCGATAAGCCACCCGTTGCATAGTGAACTAATGCATCGTTTTTTTGCGCACACAAAATAATTCCCACAGGCGGATTATCGCCTTCAATCATTTCATTTTCCCGATAATAATTCAAATAGAGGTTCATTTGTCCTGCATCCGCATGGTCAAACGACCCAATTTTAAGGTCTATTAGAACATGACAACGCAAAATTCGATGGTAAAATACTAAATCAATAAAATAATGTTCGTTATCAAAGGTAATTCGTTTTTGGCGGGCTTCAAAGCAAAAACCACGTCCCAATTCGATTAGAAAATCTTGTAAATGATTAATGATGGCGGTTTCTAACTCTTTTTCGCTGTATTCATGCGCTTCTTTCAACTCCAGAAATTCCAAAATGTAAGGATTCCGCATCACATCCGTTACTTTTAAAACCGTTTTTTGACGAATCTTTTGGATGACAGACTCTTTATCAATTGATAATCCTGTGCGTTCAAATAAGAGCGTTTCGATCGCCCGTTTCAATTCTTGAAGATTCCAGTTGTTTTTAATACATTCGGTTTCATAAAAGAAGCGTTTCAAGGGCGTTTCCGCTTTTAAAATTTCGATAAAGTGAGAAAAACTCAGTCGACTGACCAATAAATCGCCTTCATTTTGTGGAATATCAAGGGTTTCGTCCTGTAAAGAGACGGATTGCAATACGGTGGTTTGAGGCAAGAGTTGACTGGACGGGAATTTTCTTGACACTGTCAAGAAAATTTGAGGATACCCTAAATAAAAATCTTTGCACAAATACAATCGGGATTCGGAGAGTCCTTTAATTGATGCCAGTTGTTTTGCGATGACTTTGTACAATCGAGTGCCGTAAGCCGCTCGGTCTTGTCCTTTTTGCTCATACTCGTAGAGACGCAATCCCACGAGCCAATTTCGAATGGTCAACGAGGTATTGACCTGTTGAACGGCTTCTTTTTGAAAATAATCATGAATTTGATTAATTTGTTCGACCAGATTTGATAATTCCATTTGTGAACGATTTTAGTTGTATGAAGGCGCAAATTTAACCAAACCATTGAACGATTCTCTTTTTGAACCTAAAAAAATTAAAAAAAGATTGTTTTTAGATTAAGTATCACTATTTTGATGACAAAATTGAATTGAAAATCAGATTGGAGTGGTTCTTTTTAAAACCCAACTAAGAGTGATTGAGGCATTTTTATCAAAAAAGTTTAAAAATTAAAAAAATAAAGTTGTAAATTTAGCAACCATTCGTCCTTTTGCAACCTTGTTCCTTCAACTCTCGTTAAAGTTCGAGAGGTAATAATATTAAAAAAACGACCGAGAACAAAGCACTGCCGATAACGCCCCGCAAGACCCACCGCACAAGGCTCGACTGCGGGGCGTATGCGTCAGTGCCATCGTTCGCAGTAATATTTTATCTATAAATAATATAAAACTCACTTTCAGTTAGGGAGTTGTGATAAAATTGGGTATTTTCGTAGTAGAAAAGTTCGATTGGTACGAATGGAATTGAAAGCAAAGAGATTCTAAAATCCACTCACTGGAAACGAAATTGGGGGCAAATAGGACCTACACCCTTACAGATTAGGAAACATGCTTTACAGTTTACTGGTGGCAGTTCAAACAATGG
>JBDLWG010000042.1:0-4730 GCA_039804385.1 Bacteroidota bacterium | reverse complement strand
CAGGTATAAACGGGGTTTAAAGAAGTCATCGGTTCTTGAAAAATCATCGCAAGATGCTTGCCACGATAAGGCGGCATGTCTTCGTCAGGGCGCAATTGGGCAAAATCGACTGGTTTTGAACCACCGTCTGGATAAAAAAGAATCGAACCACTGACCAATTCACTCGGCGGCTCTTCCAAAAGGCGCATCAAACTCAACGCCGTCACGGATTTTCCGGAACCCGATTCGCCCACAATCCCCACCGTCTCGCCTTTATACAAGGTGAAACGAATGCCATTGACGGCTACGATTTTGGTTTCTTTAAATGTGCGCCTATCAAAACTTTCAAATTGTATTTTTAAATTATCAACTTCTAATATTTTATCTTGCATGATGCGATTTTTTGGTGAACATTTGAAAAATTAGGGTACGAGTTCTTCAAAAATGGATTTATAACGATAAACGGTGATGCTGATAAGTATCCCTAAAAGCGTCCCGAATAACACATCTTCTGGAAAATGTTCTATCAAATAAATTCTGGAAATGCCGATTGCAATCGCCGTTAGCGCGAAGGTACTTTTTAAAATGGGACTTTTAAATAAAAACGCTGCTAATCCATAAACGGCAAAGGCAGACATCGTATGTCCTGATGGAAAACTGGTCGCGCCTTGATAGATTTCAACGCCATCCACAAATTTCACTTGACTTAACAGTTGCATTTTTGACAAAACGGTGGCGGGTCTATCGTGTGCGAAAGCGAGTTTTAATAAAGTCGAAACGAGCAAACACGCAAAGCCAGTTACCGAAAAAAGCAATACTTTTTGCTTATCTTTGACGTAAAAATAGGCTGTGAACGCCACATAAGGAATGGTTTCGCCCAATAAAGTCGTGATTTTGAAAAACCAATCGCCGAGAAAAGTTCGATGTTCAGAAAAAAAGAAAAAGGGATATGTTTGTGGCAACATCAATTGCCATCCAATACCAAACATTAAAAAAATGTATGATATAAAAAAAAACGGTTCATTATCACGATAAAATTGAGACATAGCTAATGGAAATTTTAGCGGGTTTTATTTTTAAAATAGTGCAAATGTATCTTTTTTTGTAAAGGATTTCAAAAAATGAATCGTAAAAATTTAAGTTGATATATGAATCGGTTCTTTTTGTGCGTTTAGGCACCACCAAACAACTATGCCCAATACGACTCCATTTATTATTCATAGCTTAAAACCTAAAATGGTCAGCTTTGTTGCTGCCTATCTAATTCATCTTGCATGAAAAAACCACCTTTATTTGTTTTTTTTAAAATTTTATTAGGCGTAATCTATTTTACACCGTATTTAAATGCGCAGTCGCTGCCTGTTCAGATTCTTGGGAATCGGAATTTCTGTCCTGGTGGCAATACAAACTTGGATGCAGGCAATGGTTATGCCACTTACAATTGGTCGAATGGGGCGGCGACTCGTTTTATTTTCGTCCAAGTGGGTGGCACGTACAGCGTAACCGTTACGGACGCACTCGGAAATTCGGGCAGTAATTCCGTCGTGATTACCGAACACGCCAATCCGACTCCTGCGATTTCTGGGACTTTATTTAAATGTCCGAATCGTCCGACTGCCTTAGATGCGGGCGGCGGCTATCGTTTTTACAATTGGAATACGGGCGAAACGGCGCAAGGCATTGCGGCAAATGCGGTGGGCGATTACCAAGTGACAGTGACGGATGAACATGGTTGTCAAGGTTCCGCAACGACGACCGTTGTGGCAGGATTGCCCGTTATCATCGACGTTCCGAATGAAATACGGCTTTGTGGCAATGATACAGCGACTTTAAATGCAACTTCGGCGGGTGCATTGAGCTATCTTTGGAATGATAATCTGACAGATCCTATTAAAATAGTACGAGATTCAGGTATGTATAATGTTATTGTAACCAATGGACAATGTGTAGGTTATGATACGTGTCGTGTTTATAAAATTCAGCCGCCAACGATTGATATTGGTAACGATACAATACTATGCTTGGGAGAACATTTGGATATTGATGCGCGAACATGGGGCGTAAACAATTATCAATGGTCTGATGGCGGCAATGCACCGATTCGCACGATATGGCAAGACGGATTTTATAAATTAACCATTCGTTTTGGCAATTGCGTTGCTTCAGACAGCATTCGGGTTCAACTTTTTGATAAAAAACCAGTTGCTACATTGGATACCGTTATTTGTGATACGATTTATAAATTAACACCTCAATTGCAAGGCGCGTTCGATTATAAATGGTCAACAGGGGCAGATACGAGTACGATTTTCGTTCAAAAATCAGGGGATTATCAAGTTCGGATGTCCAATAATCGGTGTCATGTGGATTGGAATTATCATTTGACTTTCAAAAAAAAACCACAAATTGATTTGGGCAGAGATACTTTTATTTGTTTGGCGCAAGCCAAACATTATACTTTAAACGCTTTTTGGCAATTTTCTACGGTGAAATGGCAAGATAGTACTACTTTTGCGACTTATTTGACGGAATCACCTGGCGGTTTGTATAAAGTGAAGGTGAGCAATGAATGCGGTGTGCAATGGGATTCGGTGCAGGTTGGTTTTTATGATTGTAATAAATTATACGTTCCCAATGTTTTTTCGCCGAATGAGGATAATATAAATGATTCTTTTCAAGCATACCCGACTGATTTTGTCGATAAAATCAATTATTTCAAGATTTTTCAACGGGCAGGGAATTTGGTTTTTTCGGCGATGGATTTTAAGCCCGAAGATGCACCGATGAATGCTTGGAATGGCACTTTTGGCGGACGCGCTTTGGACACAGGCGTATATGTGTATGTTTTGTCTTTCACGGCGAAAGATGGTAAAACATGGGTGCAATCAGGCGATGTGACCCTACTTAAATGAATGTGTAGAGCGAAAATACAAATAAAATAAAATGTTTAATCAAATTCGGAATTTAAAAATAGGGATTCTTGGCGGTGGTCAATTGGGCAAAATGCTGTGTTTGGCGGCGGCGGATTGGGATTTGAATATCGCCGTACTGGATCCTGACCCAAATTGTTCGGCGCGGACGTATTGCAAAAATTATACGCAAGGGCATTTCAATGATTATGATACAGTCATGTCCTTTGGGCAATCCTTAGATGTATTAACGGTTGAAATTGAGCATGTTAATACAGCCGCTTTGCGCGATTTGCAAAAACAGGGTAAAAAAGTGCATCCTGACCCAGCGTTATTGGAATTGATTCAAGACAAATCCAAACAAAAAAAATGGTATGTCGAAAATAAAATTCCAACAGAACGATTTGATTTTCAATATTTTAAATTATCCAAACCGTCGCATTATCCAATGATTTGGAAAGCGGCATTAGGCGGTTATGATGGAAAAGGCGTTGCATTATTGAAGGATGAATCGGATTTTGACAAAATGCCTGATGTGCCTTTCCTTTTGGAACACTTAACGGATATTGATAAAGAAATTGCGGTCATGGTTGCGCGGAATGAGCGCGGCGAAGTCGTCACGTATCCACCGGTGGAAATGGTTTTTGACAAAGAAGCCCATTTATTGGATTATCAACTTTGCCCCGCTTTGATAGACCCGAAAACCGCTAAAAAAGCCCGCCAATTAGCAGAAAATATTATTAAAAAATTAAATCTATGTGGTTTGTTAGCCGTCGAATTGTTTTTAAACAAAAAAGGCGAATTATTAGTCAATGAAATCGCGCCGCGCCCGCACAATTCAGGACATCACACGATTGAAACCATTGAAACATCCCAATTTGAACAACATTGGAGAGCCGTTTTGAATTTGCCTTTAGGCAATACGCGATTGTTATCGCCCTCTGTTTTATTAAACATTGTAGGTGAAAAGGGGCAGACAGGTATCGCGCAATATGAAAATTTTGACCATGTATTTCAGACCGCAGGAGCGCATTTACACCTATACGGCAAAACCACAACGAAACCATTTCGCAAAATGGGGCATTTGACGATTGCCGATAAATCATTGGAAAAAGCATTGGAAAAAACCTTAAATTTGAAAAAGATTTTAAAAGTAACCGCTTGATAATCAAAGAGATGTCACGTTTGGATGATTATGGGTTTTAAAAAAAATCCACCGCCAATGCATAAAAGTTCGTATATTTGCGGCGTGAAATTATAAAACTTTTAATCAATTTTATACAAGTTCCAGTCTATGAAAGTTGCACATGTCAGTATTATCATGGGTTCAGACAGCGATTTGCCTGTAATGAGTCAAGCGGCGGAGATGTTGAAATATTTCGGCATTCCGTTTGAAATTATGTTAATTTCGGCGCATAGAACGCCTGAGAAATTATATAGTTATGCGCGCGAAGTCCATAAACGCGGGGTAAAAGTGGTGATTGCGGGCGCAGGGGGCGCGGCACATTTGCCGGGGATGGTCGCTTCGTTATCGCCATTGCCTGTAATAGGCGTGCCTGTGAAAGCAGCTAATTCGATAGATGGTTGGGATTCGATATTAAGTATTTTGCAAATGCCAAACGGGATTCCAGTGGCAACCGTTGCCTTGAACGGAGCCAAAAATGCAGGTATTTTGGCGGCTCAAATCATTGCGGCAAGCGATAAAATGTTGCAAGATAAAGTCATTGAGTTTAAAAATGAAACAGCAAACGAAATTACACGTAAAAATGAGCATTTAACGAAAATCGGTTATGAAAACTACGGAAAAGATACTTTGTAGTTAAATTTATCCTATTTTTGCGT
>JBDLWG010000041.1:0-7658 GCA_039804385.1 Bacteroidota bacterium | reverse complement strand
TCAAAGAGGTCTTGTAGCTCAATTGGATAGAGTATCTGACTACGGATCAGAAGGTTTCAGGTTCGACTCCTGACAAGATCACTACCAAAAATAAGAGTTTCGGTCATCCGATTGTTGATGCCGAAACTTTTATTCTAAATAGGAAAAAAGTTTTCAATTTGTAACGATAGAATAACTTAACCCAAGTTTCTTATTTGAGTTCAGTTATATCACAAATATTAAAAATATCATGTCTAAAGTTTGTGAATTAACAGGCAAACGTCCCGTCGTGGGCAATAAAGTATCGCACTCAAATCGTAAAACAAAACGTCGTTTTGAACCGAATTTGAAAGATAAGAAATTCTACGTGCCAGAAACAGATGAATGGGTCACTTTACGCGTCTCTATGTCTGCATTACGCACCGTGAGCAAGATGGGTTTGTTTACCTACCTTAATAAAATGGCGAAAAAAGCTCGCAATTAGTTCAAAAAATCAAGATAACCATACATCATGGCAAAGAAAAGCAAAGGTAATCGTATTCAGGTGATTTTGGAATGCACAGAACATAAAGCGTCTGGTCAACCAGGTACTTCTCGTTATGTGACGGAAAAGAACCGCAAAAATACACCTGCTCGTTTAGAATTGAAAAAATTTAACTCCGTTTTGAAAAAAATGACGGTTCACCGTGAAATTAAATAATTTTATCAGTCATGGCTAAGAAAGTTTCCAAAAACGCGAAAGTTGCTCAACGGGCTGCGAATGCTGGTTCTGGTAAGGATCATGTACGCGTCATCAAGAGCGTCAAAGACCCTGTGACGGGTGCTTACTCTTTCAAAGAACAAATCCTGCATAAGGACAAGGTGAAAGAATTTTTCGCCGACAAAAAGTAAAAAAATTCCCTGTCAACGACGTTGTCGCAACCGAAACTTGTTTCGGAACGATAAGGTCGTTGCCTTATTTTATATATCAATGCTCAAAAGAGGCTTTTTCTTTTTTCTATCGGGAAAGAAAAAGCCTTTTCTTTTGTATAAAACAATTATAGATTCTAAATATGAGTTTTTTCAAACGTTTTTTTAATCGAGAGAAAGAAGCCGACCTTGATAAAGGTTTGGAAAAAACCAAAGAAGGCTTTTTTTCTAAAATTTCTCGCGCCGTTGTCGGCAAAACCAAAGTGGATGAAGCGGTTTTAGACGAATTAGAAAATGGTTTAATTGCGTCAGACGTTGGTTTGGACACAACGGTTAAAATTATCAAACGCATCGAAGACCGCGTTGCGCGAGATAAGTATGTGAATACCAATGAGTTAGATTTTATCCTCCGCGATGAAATCGTACAAATGTTGGCAGAAAATAATGTCGAAGAATCCTTTGATTTTGATATTCCTGATGTGGGAAAACCGTATGTGATGTTGGTGGTTGGGGTGAATGGCGTTGGTAAAACGACGACGATTGGGAAATTGGCGTATCAATTTAAGAAAAAAGGATATAGTGTGGTCATTGGCGCGGGCGATACGTTTCGGGCGGCGGCGGTGGATCAATTGCAGATTTGGGCAGAACGAGTCGGTTGTGCGTTTTTCAGCAAGGGCATGAAAGCCGATCCTGCAGCAGTTGCGTTTGAAGCTGTACAATATGGTGTAAAAAACAAATGTGATGTGGTTATCATTGATACCGCAGGGCGTTTGCACAATAAAGTGGGGTTGATGAATGAGTTAGGAAAAATTCGGCGGTCTGCGAATAAGAGTTTATTCACCGCGCCGCATGATGTTTTGTTGGTTTTGGACGCTTCGACGGGGCAAAATGCCATCGAACAATGCAAACAATTTACGGAAGTGACGGATGTGAGTTGTTTGGCACTCACGAAATTGGATGGAACGGCAAAAGGCGGTGTGGCGATTGGGATTAGTGACCAATTTAAAATTCCGATAAAATATATCGGTGTCGGTGAAGCGATTGATAAATTACAGATTTTTAACAAAACAGCGTTTGTAGAATCGTTGTTTAAAAAAAGATAAAGTTTAAATCATTGATTATCAACAGAAAAATAAAAGGCGCAGGAAATTAGATTTCTTTTGCGCCTTTTCTGTATTGTAGCATGAAAAAGCCATTAATTGCTAACAATTTTAAAGAACAGAAGTAGTAACTCATTTTTTATAAAAATGAATGTGAATCGCATCCAATTTATAAAAACGAACCTAAATGAGCTATATTTGTACTCATTTTATGCCAAAATAGTTTTGAACAGGTGGCACTGCCATCCAAAACCATTTCATTATTAGATTCATTTTGCTGAGACTATGCAAGAAAAAGATCCAATTTTACGAGAACGCGAGTTAGATGGCTATCGTTCCATCGCTCAAAAAATAAGAAATCGTTTACAGCAACTCGAAAATGCCAATGACAAAGATAAACGGCGTTGGGTTTGGGAGCTATTGCAAAATGCCATAGATGCAGGCAATGGCAAATTCGTAGATATTAAGATAATCATTCATACAGAATTTCTTAGTTTTCAACATAATGGAGGCTATTTTCAACCTCGGAGTGTTACCAATTTAGTCCATCAAATATCTTCTAAAGAAGGTTCTCAAAGCATCGGTCGTTTTGGAACGGGTTTTCTCACAACGCATACGCTTTCGCGGCACGTTGAAGTCGAAAGTGTGTTTGAAAGCTATGGCAAATTCTATCCGTTTCAATTAGAAATGGATCGAACGGGTAAAACCGAAGAAACCTTAGTATTAGGCATTGAAAAAACGTGGGATTTATACAAAAGTGCGCCTCGACACGTTATATCGAAGCCAGAAAAAGATATTACTATTTTTAAATATAGGCATCCAAATCTTGATGTTGCGCAAGCGACGCTCCGAGATGCGATGGATTTTATGGCTTATTGTTTTGCATTTGTACCTTATTTGAATACGTTTCGGGTTGAAAATGAAATACAAAATACCCAAATTTCGTATCAGCGCGAAAAAGAAAACTCCATTCATGCACCACTTTCAATTTTGACAATTGATAAGATTGCCAAACAAAATACGGATAAAATTCAAATTTTGCATATTCAGCATGAAAAAATCAGTCTCGCAATCGAAATTCAGTCCACAGATACCGAAACAAGATTGTTACCGATTTCCAAAAATACGCCGCGTTTGTTTTGCGCGTATCCACTGATTGGTACCGAAGATTTTTGGTATCCGTTTGTGCTGAATAGTGTTCATTTTAATCCTAAAACCGAACGAGATAAACTTTATTTGAAAGGCGATACAAGTGATGCACGCAATAATAAAAGTTTATTAGAAAGCACGCTTCCGTTCTATAAGTTAGCTGTTGAGTATATGATTGCGCAACAGTGGAAAGATATTTGGCGCATCGTACCCAGTGAATTGCCCCCTAAAGACGATGATTTTGAGAGCGATTGGTATGAAAAAAAGATTCATACATGGATGAAAGACCTGTTATTTCAACGCGAAGTCGTGGAAAATGAAGCAGGTAAGTTAATGCGCGTTCGAGATTGTTTTTTTCCCAACCATGAAAAAGAGGCGACTCGGATAACGATTTGGGAATATGCTTCTGCTTTAATGCCGAATCAATTGCCTGCTCAAAAACAGGTGCATGATTGGTATGAAATCACCAAAGAATGGAAAAATTGTGCCTTATTGACCATTGAAAAGTTGGTTCTTAAACTAAGTACTTATTCAAAAGTAACGGTCTTGGCGCAACATTTACGCAAAACAGAGGCAGATACCTTATCATGGTTGAATGAATTCATTCATTTTGTCGAAGTGCAACAACTGAATTTGCTTGAAACGCATCGGATCTTGCCGAATCAAAAAGGTGATTTTTGTCTTAAAAGCGCGTTGTACGAAGATAGAGATCAAGTGGAAGACCTTTTAAAAGAGGTGCTTTTTCAATTGGGAGACGATTGGAAGAAAGAATATTTAGATATTAAGATTACAAAAGCAACTATGAAAGGTAAAGTCCGTTCCCGTTACAACATGATACAAGCTCTCAATAATATCATTGATAGAAATGAAAATTATCGTTTTACGGATTTGACCAAACAAAAATTAATAATAAATGGAATTAAACCGCATTTAATTTTAAATTTACGAAGCCTTCTTGGAACTCTTTTTAATAAAAAAGAAACCTATATAACGAAGTTAAAGACGATTTTAGGAAATGACTTGCCTTTATATGAGAAAATCATATTAGAAAATTCCGTAGATACCGAGATGCGCAAAGCCGTTTCGGTGTTAGTATCCTTGTATAATGAGGCAAATGATACGCCTTATCGGAAAACGTTATTTGAAATCGCCTTTGCGTTTGATAAAACGATGACAAGAATTCGCGTCCCGACGTTGTTAGCAGATACTTGGCTCAAAGCAGATAAATGGTTGTTACAAGCAATCCTTACAGATATAGAAAAGGACAAACATATTTCGGTGCTTGCGAAACCGTTGCAACGTTCCGAAATGGAAAGTTTTGAATTATTGAATGAATTGTTTACTTTTATTGTAAACTATTCAAAAATGGAGTTATTAACGGATAAAACGGTTTATCCGAATCAAAATGGTTTTTTTTGTAAAAAAACACAACTTTTTGAAGATGATAATTTGCCTGTGTCACTGAAAGGCATCCTAAAAGAGTTGGAAACGCTTGTTGTACCGAATCAACCGAATAAAGGTTGGGAATATCAATTGTTGCATCCAACGATAACCGCCTTTAAACAAAACTATAAATTTGTATCCAAAAATTTAAAAGAACTTTCGACCCGTATTAATGACCTTTTACGCCGCATTCCGAAGGATGCGGATACAACGCGTCGGAATGTCATCCTTCGATTATTGACTATCGGGAACGCTGTTGATGAAAAACAACAAACCATTTGGGCATTTAGTAGAAACGTATATGGTGATAGTGTGCCTGATAAAATTGTTTTCTTAGAAAATGCCACCGATTTGGATCTATCGGAGTGTTTAGATTGGGTGATGACGCGCATTGCACTCGATATTGAAGGGAATCAATTTGTGGAAACGCTCCAAAAAGAATTATTTGGCAATGTGAAGGCGATTGAGTGGCTTGATAGCGTGATTGATTTTGTCCAAAAAGACACGAAGTGGAAACATTTGTTGGATGATTACGCCATAATTCCAAATCAAAATGAAGATTTTTGCAAATTATCGGACTTATATTTGGACAATGAGATTCCTGCCTTATTGAAAAAGGTGATTGAATCCTTCAATTATGACTGGATTGGCGCGTTGGTTCACGCAAATATATACCTTTCATCGCCCTCCATCAAACAAAGAACCAAAGAGGATGCTGCTTTTGAAATCAATACGTGGTTTAGAAATTATCAAGATAGTAAGCAAGACCCTAAATTTGTAAGCGCATGGCGAACGCTTCAACAGTATTTTAAACAAGAAGACGAACCTTATTTACTGAATCACTTTGGATGGGTATGGCTTCACAAGGCAGAAGTCACCCTTGCAACTTTAGGGAGTGACGAGGAGAAAGAACATATTTGGCAGATAATCGAGAGTGGTCATGCGAGTCTATTTGCCAAAATAGCAAAAGGGCTTTCTGGAAAAGAGATGGAAGAACTTGCGGATAATCCTCAAGCGTATCAGCAATTCAAGGCGTGGCAAGAAAATACAAAAGAAATGAACGAACTGGCTGAAAATACTCAAGCCTATCATGCTTTTAAGGTATGGCAAGAAAGTGGAACCGAAGCCACTGATAAAACCACTATATTGAACGAATTAAGTGCGCAAATTGGGATAAAATTTGAATCGTGGGACAAATTAGTAGAAGAATTGAAAAAAGCAACTCGTAAAATTAATTTTGCACAAGTCCCGCCGCCGTCAACACAAAATAATGCAATAGATTGGGCAGCTATCGCGCAATCCAATGAAGATGCGCGAAAAAAATTATATGATTTTTTGGCGACACCCGAAGCGCAAGCGGAAGGCTACGACCGAAGCGCGTGGAATCAACAATCGAATACCATTATTACAGGAGTCAAAAGGCTTGGATTGGGTATCAAAATCGTTATTAAAGGGGCTAAAAATGGAACCGTCTATTTCGATAATGCCAAGAAAGAACAAAAAACATTGCAAGATACTCTTTCTGAGTTTTGGGTTTATGATGGGAAAGATTTGTTTAGAATTAGCGTTGGAGACATTATTCATATTTGGAATATGATAGGAATCAAAACATATATGTTTGACTTTAAAAAATCATAATAAAATGAAAATTAATAAATTATATATAGAAAACTTTAAAAGTTTTGGTAAATTAGAAATTGTATTTCAACCGATCAATTTATTGATTGGGGCAAATGCATCAGGCAAATCTAATTTAATCACCTTGTTTGAATTCTTGAAAAACATTCAAAATACTGGAATTGAACGGGCGGTTAGTGAAATGGGCGGGTTCAAAAGCCTTTTAAATATGAACACGGATAGCAGAAGTTTTACGATTCAAGTAGAATTGGAAGGGGCAGACTTGCTTTCTACGGAAGTGATTTTTGATGCAATGGAACTGCTTAAAAAGCGAACTCATATTCGTTATAAAATTGAAGTGAATCAAAAAGGGCATCATTTTCAGATTCGAGAAGATATTAGATTCACCGAAATTTTTGTCGAACGCAACCCAATAACGGAAGCAGAAATCATCCTTCGGGAAGATATTTACGGCGTAGTCAATAAATTCGGGAAATTTGAAATTTTTGAACACGTATCCGAAACGAAGCCATTAAGTAATGGCATGGTTCCAAGACTTTTCAATTTCTCCTTTCAAAAAGAAATGTTACATACATTGAATCAAGAATATAAAAATCGTTCGGTTTTAGAATATGGTGGTATTTTCATTCCGACGAATCTGTTTCAATTTGGTATCTACGATATTGAACCGCAACGCGCTAAAGCAAGTAATTTGAATGCGAATATTGAGGTATTACGCAAAGACGGCAGCAATTTAACCCAAGTGGTGCATCAAATCCTTAAAAAAGACGAAGAAACGGTTCAACAATTTATTGCAAGTGTTGGCGGCGTGCTGGATTTCGTTGAAGATATTAAGGTAGAACGGTTTGAAAACTTGCTTTTTATGAAAGTAAAAGAAGTTTATAACAAAACATTTACGGATAGTGCCTTGATTTCAGATGGAACAGCGAGCGTCATTGCGATGATAGTGGCATTGTACAATCAACCTTTTCAGATTTCTTTTTTTGAAGAGCCTGAAAAGGCAATTCATCCTGCTTTAATTCGGCAATTGGTTGAAAGATTCTATGAAGAAGCCGAGTTCACGGATAAACAACTCTTTATTACAACGCACAGCCCTCAAATGTTAAAATATTTTTATAAAACAAGTGAATTACAAAATATTTTAGCCGTGCGTAGAAACAAAAAAACAGGTTACAAAACTCAAATAAATCCAATCGTTACAGATTTGGATATAACAATGTTGCTGGAAGTTTTAGGCATTGAAGAGTCCTTTATTCAAAAAATCATTTGATAACTGATTGATAAACAATGAAAAATAAATTATATTTATTTATAGAAGGTGAATGGGATAAAATATTTTTTGAAGTATTCTTGCGCGATTACTTACAAAAGGAATATGATTTTGAAGCGATAGAGTTACTTGAATTTTCTGAAAAGCTTGATTCAAGAGCCCAATTAAGA
>JBDLWG010000040.1:0-4932 GCA_039804385.1 Bacteroidota bacterium | reverse complement strand
CTTCTGAAAAAGGGGTTACTTGGTCATACTTACAAGGAATGACCGTTTTGAAATTCGTATCTATAAAACCCCATTTGTATCTGTTTTTGTCTTTGTCTTTTTGGTAAATCGGCGCGAAACCATCTTTAAATTGATGTTTAAAAATGCCCTGCCCTTCTCGGAAACCATTCATGGATTTCTGATATTTAGCCCCATCTTTAATCCAAAAAACCTTTTTTCCTTGTCTATCAATATACGTTATGTTCGGAAAGGTATCGCAAACCGCTGCGAAACCATTGAAAAAATCAGTTACATATTTGCGCCCTTTGACGATTTTTATCACTTCTTCCCCCTGTGTATTGATGTATCCAAAATCGCCTTTGGGATTTGATACTTGTACCAAGCCTTCCGAAAAAGTACCAATGTAGTCATAATCGACCTCGTGATGATTGCCCAACAGGTTGGTAATCATCATCTTACCATCTTTTTGCGCACCAGCCCAATTATCAGCAAAAGGGCGCAATGCTTCATAATTTTGGAGTTGCCAACTCCCTTTGTGGTCAATAACGCCCCATTTACCACCATTGTTGACCACTGCCAGCCCATTATTAAAATCATACGCATCGTCATACTCCCCACTGAGTAGCGTCCCATCTGTTTTGCGATAATGCCACTTTTGAGCCGAATCGCGCACTGCCGATAAACCGTTAAATATCGAACAAGCGGTATCCGTAGAATTGGTTGAAAATTGACCCTCTTTGGTCAGATAATAGTAATGATTGGTTGCCTTTTCCTTTTTTTTTCTTTTTTCTTTTTTTCGTACTACAGCATAGCCTTCAGAAAAAGGTTCAATGGGTGTAAAATCGTTGGTTGGTTCTAATTTCCAAGGATGCACAGCACCCGTATCGCTGCGTTGTGTTTGGGAAGATGATATAGCATTGTTGATTGGTTGAGCCTTTCGCCCCTGCTGTGCCTGCAAGGATGCTACCCAACAGACTAATAATAAACTTATTATAATGTATTTCATGCTTTTATAGATTGATTAAAAAAAGTATCCAAGGTTAATGTCCACTCCATGTCTTGGCGAAATGGCGGTAGGAATATCATAAGCAAGCCAAATATGTCCTTCCAAGGTCGATGCATCCATGCGATAAACAGGGATTTTCAAAAGACCAACTTGCAATTGGGTTCGTCCTGCGGTGTTGATGCCCATACCTGCCCAAAGCATCGAATTGAGGGTGGTGCGGGCATTCAATTGGGCAAACAAGGGATAACCTCCTGTGCTGCTCATTAAATACCGCATCATCAAGGAAAGATGTACATTGGTGAAAAAACCTCGATTCGGGTTACTTGACCAAGTGGAACCATGTCGATTGCGGCTATGCCAATTTTTCGACCAATTGTCTTGTAAACGAAAATAGGGTACATATTCAATCAGTAAATTGGCTTCTGTGAAAGCACCGCCACTGGCTGAATTATAGACATTATCTTCAAAAATTCGATTGACACCCACCCCAATATAACATTTTTGAACATGCACTAAGGCTGCACTTACGGCGAATACATTCAATCGTTGATTTGCCAATTCGGAGGCAATAGCCACCTTAGGGTCTTCTAAGTCTTTGTAATTCAAGCGTTTCGGATTGAGTCGTTGCCCTGCGAATTGATAGCCCGCACCGCCTAACAATCGCCATTCCCCTTGAAGTTCTTTACCGACACTCAAATGAAGGAAAGGCGCGGTAATTTGAACGGCTTCCAAATCGTTATACATCAGACCGCCGCCCACTTGGAAAGGTAATTTGTCTGGATTCGGAATCTGATCTATAGCAACTACGCCTGACACGGCAAGACCCGACGATGGATGATATTCGTTGCGCATCCCCGTATTTAGATACCAACCTGTTGACAACCGCGAATTTTCACGCCGTCCGCGTTCTGTATTTGCGCCGCCGCCCCTTCTGTCGAATTTGTCTAAGTAATTGAATGGCAATGCAGTCGGTTGAAAAGGAGTCATGCTGTATTGGAAAAGCGTCTGTGTTGCCGAAGGCTGCGCACTCGCTTTCCCCAATACGGAAAAGGTAAAACTGTAAAATAGGATTTTTTTAAACATGAAAGTGGAAGATTGTTAGAAGTTGGATAATCAAGCGGAGTCCTACCGACAAAAAGTATGATTTTAAAACTTGGATTCATTGGATTTTTTTTGTAAAAATCCAATGAACCCAATCCATCTAAAAAAGCGAAGTTTAGTTTGTCAAAATTTGGAAAACATTATACGTACCGCCCCGATTCCGTACCACAACCCGATACGTCATCGTGCTATTCGGATACCAACGAAATATCGCACTATCGGTGCTATCTTCATCGCTATCCACTAAATTACCATACGAATCGTATAGATAATAATCCAAATCAGAATCTCCATCGCCTTTCAAATACATTTCTGCCAATCGACCACCTACATACGTACAGGTAAAGCTATAACGGCTGTAACCATCGACGCGCCGAGTCGTATGAACCGAGCCACTGATAGCACCACCAAAAGCGACTTCTGGTGCTTTGCTGGCTTCTGTCTTTTGGATAGCCGCTAAAACGGTTGCATCTCCTTTTGCCATTTCTTGGGCTTTTGCCAAGAGGTCTTTGGAGGTAAAGGCAACAGTCTGAGCAGATTTGGTCGTTTTATCTGCTGCATTTGGCTTGGCATCTGCGTCTTTAGACTGTTCTTCCTTTTCGACTTTTAAATTGCCGACTGGATTTTCAATCAAAATTTGCGCAGCAGACACCAATAACATGGGTTGTTTTTTTGCAATCCCGTATTGCGCCATATCCGAAGCCATTTGAAGGGCTTTGAGGCGTTCATTGGTTTGCATTTTAGGAGCTGCTACGGGTTTAGCTGCCGCAACTGGGGCATTTTGCGCCATTAATGGGCTTACACAAGTGACCGCAACAAAATAAGCGGTCGCAAAATTCATTTTTTTCATCTTTAAAAAAATATATGGTTAAAAAAATAAATGAAGCGTTCTTACAGGCTTTCACTTATAAGGGGGGTAAACACCTTATAACGTTACATAAAAATTGAAAAAAAAATATATTTTTTTTTGCAAAAGCAAAAAGGCAAGTCGATAATTGGATAAACTTGGTTTAAAAAAGTTTTCATAAACAAATTGTAAGGTATTTATGTGATTGATTTACAACAATTTAAATATTGGTATTAAGTTATTGGCAAAAATAAATATTATTTTTCAATCTAAGAAATAAGATGCTCAAAATCATTTATTTTTTGCAAAATTTTTAAATTTGGATTTATTGGATTCATTGGATTGTAATACAATCCAATGAATCCCAATAAATCTAAAGAATCCAAGTCTAAAAACAATTATGGGATATATTTAATATCAACGACACCCACCCGTGAACATTTTTCCCCTGTTTTGGGATGCGTAATACTAAACCAATAGTTGTAAACACCTGCGGGCAAAGGCTCTCCTTTTTGGTTGGTCCCAGACCAATCGTTTTTATAATTTTTCACTTGATACATTAACATATTTCGTTTATCCGTGATAATCAATTCATTGGGTGTGAATCGTTCTATATTATCAAACAAGAACACATCATTTTTAGCATCGCCGTCATTGGGAATCAAACCATTGAAAACGGCTGTTTTTGCCAAACATTCACAATGTTGAAATACAAAATGTTTAATTTGAATCGCTTCACACTTCGTTTTAGTTCGAATGGGAATGGTATCGGTGCGTTCAAACAAGGTGTCACAAACGGTTTCGGTCAGAATCGTGGTATCCTGTTGTTCCAAGCGGAAGCGTTGAATAATCGTTGAATCGCATCCAAAACGGTTTAAGAAGGATTTCCGAATCGTATTAGTGTCGCGGGCATAACAGACGATGATGTCGGGCAAGCGTTTAATATCTTTGCGAGCCAATACATATCGTTTAATCACCGTCGAATCACAACCCAAATACGTACGCAATCGCTGGATTTTCGTCGCGGTATCTCTCGGGGCGCAGACCCAAATCGTGGTATCCAGCAAGTACGGACGTGCCAAGATAAATCGTTGGGTGATGATGGAATCGCAACCATACGAGCGTGTTGTCAACTGTTGGATTTTGCGGAAGGTATCGGCGGGATTGCAACGATATTGTAGGGGCAATTCGATGTTGTATTTCGGAACGGCGATACGCGTGCGGATTTTCCAAACCGAATCACAACCTGCAATATTCTTAATTTTGTTGGTATCCTGTACGGAACGAACTAAATTACAATCATATTCGATCGGTAAACGCACCGTTGCTAAGGCAGGAGCCCATCGAAAGCGTTGGACTCGAATCGAATCGCAACCATAAAGATTCGTCCGTCGTGTTATTACAGGAGTCGTATCCGCGCCGTAACAACGCGTGATTTTGGGTAATTCGATGGAATCGCGCCGATTGACCACCAAATTGATAACATAAATGGTGTCGCAACCAATCGTATCGCGGTATGTGCCAGAGGTGGAATACGTCCGCCCATTCCGCAACGTGTAACTGCTCCCTTGACAAATGGGCTTCGTTTGCGGGACGGCTAATAAGGCGCAATTCACATTGACCGTTGCTTTTCGGCTGTACAAGGTGAGCAAGGGCGCATTGGGATTCGTCACTTGACACGTATAGATGCCTGCATTACTCGGTTGTAAATTATTGAAAATCAATTTGTTAGAACCTGTAATGGTTTGGTAGAATACGCCATTTTTGAACCATTTATAAACATTCGTCGTAATGGCAGCATCAATGCCTAAATCTATCGTTAACGATTGACCTGCATTGCGGGTATAGGTGGTTGTGGTGAAAATGGAATCTTGTGGCGTGTAAATAAAGGTAGCACTTGTCGCAAAACCCATGTTGGGTAATATATGTGCAAACGTTAATTTATTACCATATGAACGTAATCCTCTGTTATAATTAG
>JBDLWG010000039.1:0-11358 GCA_039804385.1 Bacteroidota bacterium | reverse complement strand
GGACGATATTAGGGATTTTTGCCGTCGGTTTTTTCTTAAAAAACGTGGGCGCGAAAGCCACTTTTTGGGGCGCAGTCATTTGTGAAACGGTGATTTTAGGGGTGTATCTGCGTTACGGATTTGGAAACCCAGATTTTCCTTTTTTATGGTTGAATCCTGCGGGAGCCTTTTTGACGGTTGGTTTGAGCTGCCTTTTTGAACTACGCCGTAGTTCAAAAGATTCTGTTTAAACGAATCCTTGTACTTCGTTTTTTGTCATTCCGTAGGAATCTTTCAAAACCACAAGGATTCCTACGGAATGACAAAAACGGAATTACTCTTTAAAAGGATGTCGCGCTTCCCAAACAAGGCGCGGACTCAACATCGGCAACGTTTTGGGCAAAATCTTATTCACTAATGGATTTTGGTGTTTTAAATACAGGTACATTTCTCGCGCTCGCGCACCCACAGTGGTCTTAATTTCGGAAGCAGTGCGGGCAAAAATGATGCGTTTCGAGCGATTTTCAATGCCAATCCGCACAATATCAAACAAAATATTTAAATAAATTTGATATTCATGATTAAAATTTTTATCATATCCTAAGAAACAAGCCTCTGTTTCATCATAATTTTTAACCGTCGTAAAAAATGCAACTAATTGATTATCAACAAAATAGCCGATTAATTGAAAATTTTCACCCAAAGCGCGTTTTTGCGCCAATTGATGTTCGGGATGGAGGGAAACCATATTGAAATCCGCCGCATCTGCGATATTTTGATACAATTCGTTTAAACGCGGCAAATAGGCTTGAATCCGTTCTTCATTAAAAACTTTGCGTTCCAAACCTTCTGCTTTTTTAAACGCTCGTTTCGCTCGAACCCGATATTTAGAACTTAACGCATTTAAATAATCATCATATTTAACCCAAGTTTCGGGCAAATCAAAGACCAAATTGGGTTCTACTTGAAAGGGATTATACCCATCTGTTTCAAACAAAACAGGGCGATTGGTTTCAAAAAAATCTTTTACAAACACGGCTGATATGTAAATACCCGCTTTCAACAAATATTCTTTGGCAGTTTCCAATCCTTCCTTGATAAAAATATTGCGCTCTGTCTCCGATACAGTGGGTTGAAACCAATAACCATGTTCTCCACAGAGCAGCAAATTGCCCAAAACTAAAGTATTGAAACGCACATGTTTAGCAAGGCTGAGTTTGACAAAATTAGACAATTTTTCGCACCAAGTACCTGCTATTTGCGCCTGTCTGATACTTTCCTGCGCATTGAAATCCTTGATTTGCATGGCGGCGATGCCAATTGCTTGATTTTGTTTAAAAAAAACAAGGTAACAAACCTGAATCCCCGCAGGAGTGGCTTTTTCAAGGGCTTGTCGATAATTTTTTTGCAAAAAAAGATTGTTCGCGGGAGCTGCATCTGCAAAGATGCTATCTGGAATTTCACTTACTTGATAAAAAAACTGTGTATATAAACCTTTGATACTATTGGGTATCTGATTTTTTTGAGGCGGCATTGTGACCAACATTTTTTGCATTCGACACATAATTTTGGGTAGAAAAATTAGACTATATCTAAATGTTATTAACAGCGTTTCCTGCTTATTTGTTCCATAAAGTTGATGAATTATTGATGACAGTCGAAGTGTAAATGGATTGAATGCTTCGCGTTTCAATGGAAAATCAAAAATCGAACACAAAGTGCGGCAAGTTGCAACTTGCCGCACTTTTTTCACCCCAAAACCACCCGCCGAAAACTATAAAACCAATCCATCATATCCCAAAAAGACCTTTTTGGGCAATTTGCGCTCCATCACCCGATGTTTTCCAAAACGGTGGCTCATATGAATCAGATAACTGCGTTCAGGTTGCACCTGTTCAATGAAGGCTAAGGCTTGCGCCAAATTTTGATGTGAATGATGTTCCTCATGGTGCAATGCGCTGATAATCAAGGTTTTAATACCTATTAATTTTTGAAATTCATCGCTTTCAATGGTTTTAAAATCGGTCAAATACGCCAAATCACCAAATCGGAATCCCAAAATGGGCAATTTTCCATGATGAATTTCAATGGGAATCACCTTTAAATCGGGTAAAGTCGGGATGCAAAACGGTGTATTTTTATCAATACCATGAAGGTCAAAACGCGGCGCACCCGGATACGGATTGGCTTCAAATGCATACGCAAATCGCCGTTTCAAATCGCCTTGTACCGATTCAGTAGCGTAAAGAGCAATATTTTTTTCATATTTGAAATTGAATGGACGCACATCATCCAATCCAATCGTATGATCATTATGTTCATGTGTAAACAAAATGGCTTCAATATCTTGTACCTTCTCGCGCAACATTTGTTGTCGAAAATCGGGACCCGAATCAATGATAATATTTTTGCCGTTCAGGGTCAACATAGCGGCAGTGCGCAGGCGTTTATCGACCCGTTCCCGAGAGGTACAGACAGCACAGGCACAACCTATCACGGGAATTCCTTGAGAAGTCCCTGTACCCAATAAGGTAAATTGAAACATATTGTATTTATTAAATCAAATTAATCAACTTTTTGAATCGAAATGGGGTAGGATGGATGTACGGATTTTCACGGATTGGTACGGATTTTTTCAAAAAAATCCGTACCAATCCGTGAAAATCCGTGAAATCCGTACATCCATTCTCCCCAATTCCTAATTCAAAAAAGCTCATACTTTCGTTTCCAATCGTTCCAAAAGGCGCACCGACAAACGCAAAACCGTCATTTCCGTAATCAAACCCACCAATTCTTTGCCTTTCACCACTGGCAAACAACCAATATTTTCGTGGCGCAACATCCGCATCGCATCCAATAAAAGCATATCTTGCGTAATCGAAAGCGGATTTTGAACCATAATTTCCTTGACGGTTTGCACTTTTTTGGCATCATGATGATTCGCATAATGCCGCAACAACAGCCGCGAAGTCACCAAACCGACCAACGCGCCTTCCGAATCCTCCACAGGCAGGTAACGCACCTTGCGCCAATCCATCAAATGCGCCACTAAATCCACAATATCATCTTTTTGAACCGTAAAAAGGTCGGTTTCCATACATTCTTCTACCGTCAATTTGCCAGGGTCATAATTTTTTAAATCCGATAATTTCGGCATTTCCCACAAATGCACAGGGATTTCCGCTTGTTGATTTTTAAACATGGCTGCCGACATCACTGCAACTGCTTCGTCCACACTGACCTGTTTTTTCAAATCCGTAAAAGCGCGCAATTGCCACCTTGCACCGTTTGTATGCCGTTTGGCGCGTTCCTCAATCGGACCCAAATAATGGTCAATATCGGCTTGTGGAATCTTCCGACTTTTCAAACCTTCTTGCGCCAAAGGCAATAATTCTTTCAAAACCAAGTCTGTAACATTGATTTTACGGTCTTTCATCCACGTATATTGGGTATCAATGCCAAATTTTGCGGCTTTATCGAAATTATCCCGCACATCTTCAAACGAAATGTGTTTCGTAATATCGCCATAATGGTTGGAAACGCCTTCCATCATTCCTATCCAAAACGCTGCATTTGCCGTTTCATCTAAGATAGTGGGGCCCGCAGGCAGGACGCGATTTTCAATCCGCAAATGGGGTTTCCCATTCGGACTGATGCCATAACAAGGTCTATTCCAACGATATATGGTAGAATTATGTATTTGCAAAGCACGTAATTTGGGTACAATGCCTTGCGCAATGGATTCTAAAGAATTTTCGGTTACATGGTCTCCTAACAACACTCGAAACCGCGCAATATCCTCTTTATGAATCTCCACCACCGATTGCCGCAACCAACCATTCCCAAAACTCACTCGCGGACTGCGTTCCCGCATATGGTCATACGTTTTGCGCGTATCTAAGGATTGTTGGAAAAGGGCAATCCGCGTTTCATGCCAAAGCCGTTTGCCGAAAACCATCGGCGAATTGGCAGCAATTGAAATCACAGGCGCAGCCAACATCTGCGCAATATTGTACATTTGAACAAAATTCTTAGGCGAAACCTGCAAATGAACCTGAAAACTGGTGTTACAAGCCTCCAAAAGAGCCGTTTGATGTTGAATATTCATCTCGTCAATCCCCGAAATCCGCAATTCGTAAGAACCCATCCGTTGCTCCTTGATGGAAGCCATCAAAGCGGCATAACGCACATTCGGCGTAAGGTTATGTTCCTCCAAATCAAACTTTCGGAGGGTGGGCAAGATGCCTGTCAATAAAATATCGGCATCAAAAGGCTTCAATTTTTCCTTGATTTTGCTTAAAAACGCATGGTTTTCCGCTTCCATCTGTCGGAGACAATCGCCTGTAAATTCCAAAGGACTCATATTGGTCTCCAAATTGAAACGCGCCAACTCGGTGCCGACCCAAGGGTACTCCTTCATTTGCTCCAAAACCTCTACATTACAAGGTTTGGGTTTGAACGAATGGGCATCAATGATGCACATTTCTTGTTCCGCGCCGATGCGCACAATGTCGCTTTCGAACCAATCATGTTCGAGCATGTATTCCAATGCTTGCACATCTCGCAGGAGTTGTCCCACAAAATGTTGCATTTGTTTTTTGTCTTTGACGTGTTTAACCTTCGATTCGCCCATGACAGAGGAGGTTGGATAGATAGTGAGGTGTACAAAGATTGTTTGAAGCCGCTTTCTAAAAAGGCACATCAAACAATATTGGCTTTAATTGGTTAATAGTTGAAAGCAAAAGTTTTGCAAAAATGCTTGTTTTGAGCGAAAAATGCAAACTTTTTATGATTTAAACTTATTTTAATTGCAAAATGATGAAAATTGCTGTTTTCCGAAAAGCCCATTTCAATGCGGCGCATCGCCTGCACAATCCCAAGTTATCCGATACCGATAATCGTCATTATTTTGGTTTGTGCAATAATCCCAATTATCATGGGCATAATTACGAATTGGAAGTCAAAGTGATAGGCACGATTGACCCGATAACGGGTACGTCATCGACCTCAAAATTTTAAATGATTTGATTGAAAAAGAGATTGTTAAACGATTTGACTATCAAAATTTAAACTTGGATGGTCCCGAATTTAAAGATTTGAATCCAACAGCAGAACATATTTGTTATGTGATTTGGACGATTTTGCGTTCTAAATTGCCCCAAAAGGTTGATTTACAAGTCCGTTTGTACGAAACGCCGCGCAATTATGTCGAATTTCCTGTGTATTCTTGAACAAGTTTTATAAAAAAAAATGGGTTTGCCATTTAAAAAAACGGTATTTTTACAATTATTCCCTCATTCAACTAAAATGCATCATGGCAGGCTATTCTTCTTATAGTTTTAAATCGGTTAAAAAAAAATTTGGATTAAAAACGGTTCGGAAACCGCTTTTTCAATCCTTGCAACCTGTACAACCCACTGAATTATTGCTTGCAACCCTTCAACGAGCTGCTAAAATGACGATTGCCAGTGAAAAAAGCCGTTCTGAATGGATTGTCGCACCCATTTTGATGGAAGTAAAATACCTAAACGCCGATAAAATGAACATTCTATCAGGTGAAAATTTGGATGTGGATAAAGAACAATCGTTGACAGGTGAATGCGATTTCATTTTTGTGCGCGACCCTGATATGGAAACGGTGGAAAGTCCGATTTTTTGTTTGGTAGAAGCCGAAAAAAACGATATAACTGGCGGAACAGGGCAATGTATCGCGCAAATGATTGGCGCAAGGATGATGAATGAACAAGATGGCGTTCATTTTCCAACGATTTATGGTTGTGTGACGACAGGCTCTGATTGGCAGTTTTTAAAATTAGAAGGTCAATTGGTTACATTAGAAGAAAATTTAAAATATATCAATGAATTGCCCCAATTATTAGGCTTTTTTCAACAAATTGTCAACGCGTTTTAAAGGACAGCTTTGTAGTTGGTCCCTTTATTTCCCGCGAATGGCGGGAAATAAAGGACCCAACTCCTAATTTCCATCAGTCGCAGGCACGATTACAGGTGGTGCGCTGATTTCGCCGCCTTTTTTGCGCAAAAACGTCTTATAATCTGGAAAGAAGACATTTGTCGAATCCATTTTGAAAAACGCATGTTGATTTTGAGTCGATTGTAATAAATATTGGTCTGCATATTTATACGTCGTCAGCGTCAATTTTAAACTATCTTTCACATACACAACCAATTGATTATCAATATAATTGGTGACATCAAAGGTGATATTTTCTTGAAAATGCGTTCCAGAGGTATGTCCAATTTCGGTCAAATATTGATTAAAAATGGGTTGTAACACTTCATAATCTTCATTGACGGATTCCCAAATTTGGTTTTTATTTTTTAAAAATTTATAAACGATTTTTTTATCCAACCAACACTCAACGCGTTGTATATCCGCCGCATCCCAATTAAAAATCGTTGTATTCCGCAATTCATTAAAACCTTTATCCAATAAACCCACCAAATCCCCTTTCACATAAT
Source organism: Bacteroidota bacterium (assembly GCA_039804385.1). Classification (GTDB taxonomy): domain Bacteria; phylum Bacteroidota; class Bacteroidia; order Chitinophagales; family Saprospiraceae; genus JAAFJT01. The sequence goes on along the minus strand of JBDLWG010000039.1, from coordinate 4,899 downwards.
GCGCAACGCGCTCGCCCGGTAGAGAAACAATGGTAAATAAATGTCCTGTAGCGGCTTCTTTTTCCAATTTTTGAACATAAAAAGTCTGCACCGCGCCTGAATCGGGCGTAATTTGCACCATAATCGGGGCGGTTTGCGCGGTATTTTGCACCCAATCCGCGCCGACACTCCGCAAGGATTCCAAACCTGCAAAAATTTGTAGATAGGCTTGTATCGCTTGCGCCGATATTTTGGCAGAAACGCTGTTTTTCACGGCAATCCAATCTTGATTTTGACGCACGAAGATTAATTCATCGCCTGTACTCTGTCGAATCGAAAACGTTTTGACTTGGGCGGGCGGCACGGCTACCAAAAGGGCGGTCAAAACCGTATCGCGCCGCTTCAAACAACCTTCGCTGACCTTCACCGTCGCATATAACAAAAAACACACGCTTAAAAAAATCCGAAAAGGGCGATTTTTTACGACCAAACGATATAGAAATCGGAGTATCTTTGCTAAAAGTTTTCCCATTTTTGAAACTATTTTTGGAAAAAAGTTGTTAGTTTAAATATAAAACTTTCTAATTAAATAATAAAAAAATCAAAGTTATGCCACTCAATATTCCAGACCCTACTTTTGAACGAGTCGTCATTGTGGGCGGCGGTTTTGCGGGCTTGACGTTGGCGCGACAACTCGTCAATACGCAATATCAAGTCGTTTTGTTGGACAAAAACAATTATCATCAGTTCCAACCCCTGTTTTACCAAGTGGCGATGGCTGGTTTGGAGCCGAGTAGCATCGTTTTTCCCTTTCGCAAAGTGTTTCAGAAAAGTGAGAATATCTTATTTCGGGTCGCGGAAGTGACCGAAATCCTGACGGCTGAAAACGCGCTGATCACCGACAAAGGTAGGATGAAATACAATCATTTGGTCATCTGCGTCGGTGCGGACACGAATTATTACGGCAATCAAAAGGTTGCTGAATTTGCGATACCGATGAAATCCGTTGCAGAAGCCTTGTTTTTGCGCAATGCGATTTTGGACGATTACGAAAAGGCTTTGTTATGTTCAGATGAGAGTGAACGCGAAAGTTTGATGGATATTGTCATTGTCGGCGGCGGTCCGACAGGCGTTGAAGTGGCAGGCGCGTTGGCAGAAATGCGCGAAAATGTCATGCCGAAAGAATATAAAGAATTGAATTACAAGGGAATAGACATTTACTTGATTCAAAGTGGTGATATGTTATTGAAAGGCATGTCTGATAACGCGGGCATTCAATCTGAAAAATTTTTGAAAAAAATGGGTGTTATCATCCAAAAAAATTGTCTCGTGACGGATTACGATGGCGAAACCGTCACGCTCAAAGATAGTACGAATCAAACGGTTTCAACGATTCGGAGTAAAAAAGTGATTTGGGCGGCGGGCATTATCGGTAATGCGTTGAATGGGATGCCGAAATCAGCTTATGGGGCAGGTAGAAGGTTGAAAATCAATGGATTCCATCAGGTAGAAGATTTTAATAATATCTACGCTTTGGGCGATATTGCCCTTTTGAACGAAGGCAAATTTGACAAAGGACATCCACAAGTGGCGCAAGTGGCGATTCAAATGGCAGCGAATTTGGCTAAAAATTTCAAAAATCGATTGAAAAACAAGCCTGAAACGGCTTTTGCGTATCGCGATTTGGGTTCGATGGCAACTGTTGGGCGACATAAAGCGGTGGTTGATTTATCTTTTTGGAAATTTCAAGGTATTTTTGCATGGTTTGTGTGGTTATTCGTGCATTTGTTCGCACTGATTGGATTAAAAAATAAAGTATTCGTTTTTATCAATTGGTTGTGGAGTTACATGACGTATGACCAAGCCTTGCGGTTGATTATTCGCCCGCGTGTGAAAAACCGAGTGGGGTGAAAACGTTTGGTCGTAGGGAAATTTATTTCCCGCGCATCGCGGGAAATAAATTTCCCTACGACTAAGCATCCGCATAAAAAATTATAGAGTAAGTAAAAAGGTCTTTTGTTACATTGATGGGGTGGTTTCGGTATCAAGACCACCCTCTTGTTTTCTCGTCTGACGAAATATTGTTTCGCGTTTTCATTGAAAACTAAAAAATGGAGCACCAAGTACGGCAAGTTGTAACTTGCCGCACTTTTTACCTTATATTATACGCGTTCATTCAATCGTCTAAAAAATGGAAATATCAGCAGCGAAATCGTGCACATCACCACCGCATACACGCCTGACGGTGCTGCCATTTCTGGATTATTGAGCAAAGTAGCCGATGAAGCTATCAAAATCCCAACGGAACCGTTCTGAATCCCCGCTTCTATCGCTATCGTGACGCGGTGCGGCATACTCAAATTAAATAAAGTTGCCATGCCAAATCCAATAATCATCGTTCCAACATTCAATAAAATCACGGAAGGACCCGCTTCTTTAAAAAACGTCCATAAATTGCCGCGCTCGCTCAATTTCAACGCCATGATGACTAACGACATTAAAATACACGAAACCGCTACAATGCTCACTGTTTTTTCCAATCGTTGCGCAAGCGTATTGAAAAAGTGCCGAAACGCCATGCCTACGAACACGGGTAACACCATAATATTGAATAAACTGACAATCGTTGGGATAACGGGCAGGTGCAATCCCGCGCCTTTTGCCCCATAAATCAAGTGTAATCCCAAATTGACCATCAATGGAATCGTGAAAACGGTCAAAATTCCTGAAAAAGCGGTCAGTGTAATCGCCAAAGCCGTGTCGCCTTTTGAGAGGTGTGAGACCACATTAGAAGTCGCGCCGTCGGGACATGCGGCAATTAATATCAAGCCCATGGCGATTTCGGGGCGCATAGGCATAGTCATTGCAAGTAAAAATCCGATGGCGGGAAATAAAATTAATTGTCCAAATAAACCTAAAAAAACGGATTTTGGAAAAATGACAATTCTTTTAAAATCGGCAATCGTGAGGGTCGTACCCATCCCAAACATGATGGTCATCACAATCCATTGTAAACAGGTGGCGGCATTTAAGCGCAAAAAATCTATCATATACAGGTTGCTTATAAGTTGTAAAAGATTTTAAATCAAAACAATATTGTGATAATTGTGACAGGTTAAACCGTTTTCAATATCCAAATTTTCGGTAAAGAAACAACCTTTTAGGCAAAATATATTTGTAATTGGGATGAAATATCCGAATTAAATATGAGTTAAACCAATTATCGGTATAAAAAATATGTTTTCAATGGGGAACTACTTATGCCTTCTAAGTGTATATATTTGCAGCAAAATGTGATTTTGGGGAAATGAAAGTGACAAAGTTACAACAGTGAACCAAAACTTTTTTTTTCTAAGAGAATAACATCCAATTTACAGTCTAACTAAAACAGGCGTATTATGAAAAATCCGATAATTTGGCTCCTTCTCGGTCTCGCAGGCTGGTTGGGTTTCAGCCGCTACCTCCAAAAGCGCAGTTGTGGTTGCGGTACGCTTGCTGCAGTCAGTGGCGCGGCAACGACGACGGGTGCGTCTGCTGCTTTGGCAACGCCTGTTGCGGCGGCTTCGAGCATTTTGATTGCGGATGGTAGCCAATTAAATGTTGGTTTTAACGACAATCTTTTGTTTGCAACGAATGGTTACGAGTACAAAAAGCCTTTGTCTGCCAAATTAAATACTGTTTTTCAACAAACAGCCGATTATTTGAAGGCAAATCCGACTCGTGCGATGAAAATTACAGGGATTTACGCCGCTTCCGAAAAAAATAACAGTGTTTATGAAAATCTCGGTTTAGGTCGGGCTAATAATGTGAAAACGATTTTCACAGGGTTGGGCGTGCCTGCAACACAGATTATGACGGATGCTTATATGCAGCCTGATTTGTCGTTGGCAAAAAATCAAGTTGTTGGAGGCGCAAGTTATTCATTCTCAACGCTTGACGTGAAAAAACCGGAGTCTGATACGCGTTTATTGGCGATTGAAAAACGCATTAAAGTGGCACCGATGGTGTTGTATTTTGAAACAGGAAAAGACATTTTGCAAATTTCGGACCAACAACGCAAGGATTTTGCAGACATTCAGTACTACGTAGAACGCAAATCGGATACAAAATTGGTGGTTTCAGGACACACCGACAATCGGGGGGCTGCTGAAAAAAACAAAACATTGAGTAAAGGACGGGCTGATTTTGTGCAAAAACAATTAGGTCAAAGTGGTTTCAATCTCAAACAAATTTCAACAAGTGGTTTCGGTCCAGAAAAACCGATTGCTTCAAATGAGGAGGATGCTGGACGGGCTAAAAATCGTCGCGTTGAAATTTCAATTCAATAACCAACTATAAATCATTGATTATGAGTGGATTATGTTCACTACTGCCGTTCTTGACGGGTCTCGGCTCGGCTTTGCTCGGTGGTGCTATCGGTTGGCACTGGCTCAAGCGAACGCGGCTGGCGCAACTATTGGGTGTGATTGACGAAAAAGATCACAGTTACACGGAGTTAAATTCAACGCATGAGCAACATCGGTTGCAATATCGGTCGTTGCAAGGCGATTATTTGGTCGCCGATAACGCGCAAAAGGATTGGGAAGGCAAATATCAACAAATGAGCGAGAGTTATCGCCGTTTGGATAGGTCAAAAACGAGTTTGACGACGGATTTTGATGGTTTTAAAACAAAATCGGCACAAACCGTAGGTGATTTGGAAAGACAATTGAAGGAAATGACGGCGCGATATGAGCAAATGAATACGGCTCATCAAGCGGCAACAGGACGGGTCAAGGTCTTGGAAACGAATTTTGCGACGTTGCAAAAAGATTTTGGCGCACTGAAAGTCGATTACGATAGTGTGGCGAGTCAAAACAAATCGTTTACCATCCAAGTAGCGAAATTGACAGGTGAGAAAAATGCGTTAGATGCGGCATT
>JBDLWG010000038.1:0-6208 GCA_039804385.1 Bacteroidota bacterium | reverse complement strand
GAGTGACCAAATTAAATGTGTTATTGACGATGGAACGCTTGCGCAAAGAAAGCCCAATCATTGCGGGACTCGAAAGAGAAGGCACCATTAAAATCATCGGCGGCGTTTACAATGTTGAGACAGGTAAAGTGACGTTTTACAAGTAAAAAGGCACCAAAGTCGTCGAGGTTTGCAAACCTTGACGACTTTAATATACTGTTTATCAATTACTCATGTTACGCAGTCTTATTTTACAAGGCAAATATAATTTTGTTTTTTGAGCGAATATGATTCGGAAATCTTGAAGGTTTCCGAATCATAGCCTTTTTACAGAACAATATTTTGTTCTCAAAAAGCACTGCGTAACATGAGTCAATTATTTACATTTTAATAATTTTTTTAAAACATTTTGATACAAAACATTTTTTAGCATCTTCGATAAGAAATGTGAAATAAATAAAGTAGAGCCAATTGTTAAAAAAATAATATATTTGCGTTATTATTTTTTCAATTTTTTGCCAAACTTGTTTATGGAGAATAATTCATTGGTGGTGCAAACGCTAACACCTTCGCCCAGCATTATGATAGAAAATCTGCGTTCTATTGGCTATCGTTTAGAGACTGCCATCGCAGATATTGTGGATAATTCAATCACTGCTCAAGCAAAATCCATAGATGTACAATTCAATTGGTCGCCTGAAGAAGACGCGTCAACTATCTATTTTGTGGATGACGGTATTGGTATGACGCATCAAGCAATCGGCGAAGCCATGCGTTTAGGGACTCAAACTCAAACGGAACCACGCCATAGTAGCGATTTAGGACGGTTTGGTTTGGGAAAAAAAGGACATTATTTATCAAAGTGTGACGATGAACATTGTAAATCAGGTGATAAAATGGGATGATAAACAAAAGCGTTTAAGCTATCACGATTACTTAAAATTGGTAAAGTATAAAATGGTAGATGCTGAGTTAAAAGATGTGGATAAACAAATCATTTGGAGCATCATCAAACCCTTTGAAGGAAAGGCTTTTACCCTGAAATGAGCGAATATGTTTCAGAAACCTTGAAGGTTTCCGAAACATATCCTTTTTACAGAACAATATTTTGTTCTCAAAAAACACTGCGTAACATAAAGTTCCTAAATTCAAAAAAAAGAAAAAGAACACAAGCTAAACTGCAATAAATTATACATTTCTTCAATGATTTGTAAATAAATTCGAGCATAACTTGCGTCAAGTTTAAAACTTGACGCAAGTTTGGTGCATAAAAAATGGCATCTAAAAAAAAAGATTCACACTGATAATTTTTTTGTAAATTTGTCGCAAAATAATGTACAGATGTTTCCGAAATATGATGTGATAGTAGTTGGCGCGGGTCACGCGGGTTGTGAAGCGGCGGTAGCGGCGGCGAATATGGGGTCGAAAGTGCTTTTGGCAACGATGAATATGCAGACGATTGCGCAAATGTCGTGCAATCCTGCCATGGGCGGCGTTGCAAAAGGGCAGATTGTGCGCGAAATCGACGCACTTGGAGGCTATTCGGGTATCGTGACCGACCGCACGATGATTCAATTCCGAATGTTAAATCGTTCTAAGGGTCCCGCGATGTGGAGTCCGCGTGCGCAAAGTGACCGAATGGCATTTGCGGCGGAGTGGCGCAGCATGCTTGAAAAACACCCCAATATTGATTTTTGGCAAGAGATGGTGAATGGATTGATTGTCAAAAATGGACGTGTGTGTGGTGTTACAACAGGTATGGGCATTGAAATCTTGTCCGAAGCGGTGGTTTTGACCAATGGAACGTTTTTAAATGGTATTATTCATATTGGTGAAAAGCAATTTGGCGGCGGTCGCGCAGGCGAAAGTGCGGCTCGCGGGATTACGGAACAATTGGTTTCGCTCGGTTTTGAGGCAGGACGGATGAAAACAGGTACGCCTCCGCGTTTGGATGGACGTAGTTTGAATTATGACCGCATGGAAGAACAGCCAGGCGATGAAAATCCATCGAAATTTTCGTATTCGGACACGCCGACGTTGACCAAACAGCGTTCTTGTCATATTACATATACGTCTCCCGAAGTGCATGACCTGTTGAAAACGGGTTTTGACCGTTCTCCGATGTTCAATGGGCGGATTCAAGGCTTGGGTCCGAGATATTGTCCGAGTATTGAGGATAAAATCAATCGTTTTTCGGATAGAGATAGGCATCAATTGTTTGTAGAACCCGAAGGTTGGAATACGGTGGAAGTTTATATTAATGGTTTTTCATCTTCGTTGCCTGAAGATGTGCAATACAAAGCATTGAAAAAAATTGTTGGATTTGAAGATGTGAAAATGTTTCGCCCTGGATATGCGATTGAATACGATTACTTTCCGCCCATGCAATTGTCATTGAGTTTGGAAACGCGATTGGTGAAAAACTTGTTTTTTGCAGGACAAATTAATGGAACGACTGGTTATGAAGAAGCGGCATGTCAAGGTATGATGGCAGGTTTGAATGCGGCGTTGGCGGTCAAAGACCAAGAGCCGTTTATTTTGAAACGGTCTGAGGCGTATATTGGCGTGTTGATTGACGATTTGGTGAGCAAAGGGACGGACGAACCGTATCGAATGTTTACCTCGCGGGCAGAATTTCGGATTTTATTGCGCCAAGACAACGCCGATACGCGCTTGACTCCGTTGACGGAAGGACTTGGTATCAAAGGGATGGATGCGCGATTGGCGCGGGTGCGCGAAAAAGTGCAGTCCGCAAACGCGATTGCGTTGTATTGCCGAGAAAGCAATGTTTCGCCTGATGATATTAATGGCTATTTGGAAACAGCGGGCACACCTGCGATTAAACAACGGACTAAAATTCATAACTTATTGATGCGTCCGCAAATAGATATAATGGGTTTGCGTCAAGCATTGCCTCATTTGAATGAATTTTTGAAAAAATATGATGCAGAATGTATCGAATCGGCAGAAATTGATTTGAAATATGAGGCTTATATCGAAAAAGAGCAAGAAATGGCTGGGCGAATGCGCCGTTTAGAGGATTTGAGGTTGTACGATAGCTTGGATTATCACGCGTTGCCGTCGTTGTCGATAGAGGCGCGGCAGAAATTGACCAAAGTGCGTCCGCGCACGATTGGGCAAGCGAGTCGTATCAGTGGCGTGTCACCTTCTGATATTTCGGTGCTTCTAATCCATGTTGGCAGATAATTTTTGTAAGAATACATTATTTTGAATCAGGAATAAGGGATTTTTAGGAATATAAGGACGCATTTGTTGGATTTTTTGAACAAAAAATCCAACAAATGCGTCCTTACATTCCTAAAAATCCTTCCATTCCTAATTCAAAAAAAAATAAAAAAAAATCACAACTTGCCCCTTTCAATCGTTTTCAAGGTTGAACATAGTGATTTTTTTTGAAAACCTTTATGTAAATGTATTGTTATAATTAATTTACTGTTTTATCACTAAAAAAATCGAAATTATAAAATCCATAATTCATGCGTAATCTCCTAACTGTCATTGTTTTAAGTAGCGGGACGTTTTTTTTAACCAATTGTAATCGGGAAGACCGTATGCCCAATCATATTGGCGCGGAAATTACTCGACTGTTGCCTATCTTGCCAAACACGCCCGAATTGGTCGTAAAGGCTTATGAAAAATCGGTCGCAGGCAATGATTTTAATTATGCACGCCGATTGAGTACGGGGCAAACGTTGATAACGGTCAATTCGTTGGATTCTCTGTTCAATATCGAACCTTATGGCGCGACGAAAAACAATATTTTGGAAATCAAATGTCGAGAAAAAAATGATAAGGCGGATTGCGATTGTGTCATTGAGGACGCAGATGGCAAAGCGGCTTATAAACATTTTTTAATCAAGCAAAGCGGACAATGGATGGTCAAAAATGTTGATTTACTCGGGCCCGTTGCGGTGCGAGATACGCCAAGAACGCATTTTTAGGCACAAGGTGCAGCAAGTTTGAAAATTTGCCGCACCTTTTTACTTCCACAAGGTGCGGCAAGTTTCAAACTTGCCGCACCTTTTTACTTCCACAATGCTACAATTTAAACACCGCCGCCACCAATTTAGAATGCCATTGATTATGCAACTCGCTCAATGAAAGCGTAAAATAAATATTCTGCGCATCCGCCAAAACTTTCGGATTGTCATAAAACTGATTACAGAATTGTATATCCGTTATAGGTAAATCATAATGATTAAAATTGTATAAAAATTTTACCCGCAATTGCTGCCCCAATCGAAGCGAGTAGAAATTGGGTTCTTGGATTTTGACAAAAAGCAAAGAATAATCCAAATCCGCAATTTGCTCCGTATGAATTGCATTACCCCGATTGCCAAACAACATCATCGGCGCACCTGTTGTCAATGTTTCTAAATTTTCAAACGTTGGTGCTAAACTCGTTTGAATGACAATGCTGTTGGGTTCAAACAAAATGTTTTCTTGATGGCAATCACGCGGCACCGCACCCCGATTTTCAAGGTTCACCACATCCAATAAGTGGATGCGCTCGACCCATTGAGTGGGAACTTGTCCATAATTGGCATTGCTGACAGGTCGAATCCAATGCAGACGACTGCCATTTTTGACCAACTGATATTGCTGTGTCTTCGGGTTTGGTTGAATTTCAACACCCGCGATACATCGCTCGCCATGTTTTCTCGAATTGGCGAGGCAAATAAAGGTGGTTCTCATAGTGTACAATAGTTTGTACCTTAACGTAACATATTCAAAAGTTGGGTTAAAAAGACCCTTGGAGGGAGATGCGTTTGTTTTTTTTGATTTTTTGCAAAAAAATCAAAAAAAACAAACGCATCTCCCTCCGCCTCTCCCTCTCGTGGTGAGAAAGTCCTATGATTTTTAACAGGATATTGATGCCCAACTCCTAATGTTACGTTAACATGAATTAAATAAGGTGGATGATTTGAACATCCTTGCGCACGGCTTGAAAATATTCCGCTAACAATCGCCGATGACATTGCTCAGGACTGTGTTCGCTGCAAAGCAAACAATGTTGATGCAACGTTTCGGGCGGTATTTTTTGAACGATTTTACGCATATCCAATAGATTCAAATATTCTATCGCATACTCCTCCCATGAAATTTCGGCATTTCGGTATTTTGCCAATAAGAATTTGGTTGGTGCGCAATCAATGCGATGTTCATAAGCGATATTGCCAATCTTTGGAGCGAAAAAAGCTAAATCTTGTTTTTTAGCAAAACCCGCCAATTGAGAAGTGGCATGAATGCGCGTATCGACGATTTTCTGTACCCCACTTTCCGTTAAGAGATGGAAAAACCATTCCGCCGATTTACGTGTGAAACCGATGGTTAATAATTGAATCATAATGAAATTAAAATTCGGATGTATCGTAGCCAATATCCGCATTGCGCAAGCGATATGCTGTTCGCAACTGCATTTCGGGCGATACATCAGGTTCAAAAAACGATGGTTGCGGCAATTTTTTCCGATACCGCTTCAGCAATTGATGTTCTAACGCCTCATTCGTTTGTAAAAAACCATCTTTTAGAATGTGCATAACCTTAAAGCCTGTGCCTTGCAAGGCATCAGCAATCATCACAAAACGATGACAATCAAAGGGTTCTGCTTCTGAACACATCAAAGCGATGCGATAACCTTGCGCAATGCCCCGTTTTAATCGCGTTACGCCATTTAAAAAAGACTCCGTTTTCACTACTTTTTGAAAATCAACTACGCCATGTTCATCTAAAACGGTGGCATCTTCTTGGCGTGCTCCAAATTCAGCACCAAAAGGCAGGTAGATTTTACCTTGTTTTTTCAAAAAAGCGGCTAACGGTACTTGATTAAATTGCGGATTATAGCGACTCGCGGGTACACTCCGCACGTCAGCGACACACACGATATCGTGTGTATTCAAAAGTTCCAAAAAATAGGTTAACGAATGGGTCGAATGTCCAATAGTGTAAATCACAGGTGATTCGGTATTGTTTTTCATCGATTCAAGTTTTCTCTGCTCATGTAGGTTGCGGAATAGTCAATTACAGTTGCTCAAAACGGTTTGTCCAAAGATTTAGCTGCCATATATAGCGGCAAAAATAAGGGCTTTTTTGAGAACTGCAAATTTTTTATCAAAAAAATCATTAAAAAAGTAAAAATAGTGATTTTTTTTTGCCCAATACTTATCTTCGCCCGTTAAATGAAGAAAAATAAACCGATTGGACAATC